>JBQTHY010000075.1:0-10200 GCA_052389395.1 Nitrospiraceae bacterium
TCGGACGCCGCGACCGATTCGTTTACCCTACTTGGCCGCGCCGCGGTCTTCCTGCTCCTTATCTGGTGGGGTTGCAAGTTCATCATCACACCACTCGAAACCAACTACACCGGAGAATCCTTTCTTCATCTGATCAACCTCCCGTTCCACGAAGCAGGCCATCTCATCTTTATGCCGTTCGGCCGATTCATGATGTTTCTTGGAGGGAGTTTGGGGCAGCTCCTGATGCCGATCATCTGTCTCGGCACGTTCCTCGTGAAGACTCGCGATCCGTTCGGCGCCTCGGTTAGCTTGTGGTGGACGGCAGAGAACTTCATGGACATTGCTCCCTACATCAACGACGCACGGGCCATGGATCTCATACTGCTGGGAGGAGTCACGGGAAAAGAAACGGACGGGCACGACTGGAACAATCTTCTCACCATGCTGGGCTGGTTGGAGTCCGACCATCGCCTGGCCCATCTTTCATACAATTTCGGCATCGCCCTCATGGTCGCCTCCCTTGTCTGGGGCGGGTGGCTTCTGCTCCGCCACTACCGTCGCCTCTCGACGTAGGATTCCTCACTTGCGCGGTCTCGACAACTCTCCTACGATAGCAACTGATTTCAATCGGAGATACATTGGATGGCGGCATCGGACACGAATGAGTGTCTGCGTCTAGGCCGATCAGTTTCTTGAATGGAGGGCCGGTGACGGATCAGCAATCCAGCATACGTCGCTTGTGGTGTGTACTGGGGGAGTCCCGCAAGTAGTGACTCATTCCAGTATGACACCGGCTTGCCTGCTCCTTCTCTGGGCGCTGCTGATTCAACCCGCCTTCGCACAAGGCACCGATGGGGTCGCGTCGAGTAGGACGCCGGCGGAGGAGACCTCTCCGGTCTCTACACAAACCATATCGCAGACCGACTGGCACTATGGGGCATATCTGGATCTCAGCTACATCGTGAATTTCAATTTTCCGGAGAATCATCTCTGGCGGAGCCGCACGACTTCGCACAAGCACAATGAGCTGGCGCCCAATATGGGGCTAGCCTATGTGCGGAAGGATGCCACGACCGAGTCGAGATGGGGGGGCGAGTTCGGTTTCCAGGCCGGCAACGACTCGAAGGACTTCGCTTTCCTCCAGGGAGAGCAAGAAGTCGGTGGGGCCGACACCCTTCGGCATTTTCATCGGGCCAACTTGGCCTACCTCACCCGGGTTGGAAAGGGACTCATGATTACGGCCGGTTTGTTCAATAGCCTGATCGGGTATGAATCGCTCTACGCAAAGGACAACGTCAACTATACGAGGTCCTGGCTCGGGGACAACACGCCCTACATGATGTTCGGCGTGAACGCTAAATATCCCATCAGCGACAATCTCACAGTCACCGCTTTTGTCGTGAACAGTTACTCCCATCTGGCGCAACCCAACGATCTCCCCAGTTATGGCGGGAAATGGGCCTGGAAAGCCACGTCACGGCTGACCCTCACCCAAACTCTCTATTGGGGGCCGGACCAGACAAAGACGTCACTGGAATTCTGGCGTTTGTACGGTAATCACATTCTGGAGTGGAAGGGCGACGATGTGACGATTGCCGCCTCCTACGATATCGGGACGGAGAGCATCGCCAATCAACCTGGCAGTCCACGAACCTTTGTGATGGGCAGCTTCATGGTGGTGAAGTGGCACGTCGCTGGTCCCTGGTCTGTGGCGCTGCGTCCTGAGTTCTACTGGGATCGGAACGGACGCTGGACCGGCGCAGAGCAATTCGTGAAAGCCATAACATCGACGGTCGAATACAGGTTTCCTTATCAGTGGACGAACACAATGGTGCGGCTGGAATATCGCTACGATGAATCGACCGGGACAGGCGGTGGGTTTTTTCGAAACAGCGAGATCAGTCCTGGAGTATTCGGCTTGACCCCCTCTCAGCATTTGATCGTGGTAGGCCTGCTCTGGACCTTCGATTCACCGTAAACGATCACTCGGGCGCGGCGGCCCGGCTTTCAAGTGGCGCAGTTCATTCACCATCCGTTTGCCGAGCTCATCCAGCGCCGCCTACTTGGCCTGAGCCAACGCATGCCGGTCCTCCACTGCGACCGCTGGTCCCACAGCCTTGGAGTGGCCCTCAGCAGTCTGGGCCACATAGAGGCGCTCAGCACGCACGTCCCACAGGATGCCGTCGATCATGAACATGGCTTCGCTGACTGTGCCCGGCGCGAGGTAGGCGCCGATCAGCGTGGCATAGAATGGGCATTTCCATTGTTGTAGCGCTGACGGTTGCCGCTCCTTTCACGCTTGGCATCGCATCTGCGCCCCGCCAGGTTGCTAAGAATCAGCCTTGCTCCCAGGCAAGACGTGAGGAGAGTGTATCGCATCACGTTTAGTCCAGAAGAGGCAGAATCCGGTCTGCAACGGCCTGGACCAGGCCTTCCTGCTCTGTGACCACTTTTAGTCCGCGAAAACTCAGATAGTACCCGCCGTGACTAGGCGCTTGAATCGTGGCGCTCACCTCGACGCGGTCTCCGTCTTCGACTTCAGGGTCTCGCACAAGTGGTTTCCCGCAAATGCCGAGCACCGCAACTGAGAGCGTCGAGGTGTCGTCTTCCAGGCGGAAAAGGTACGCGCCGTAGCAATTTGTCCCGTTGGGAAGCGTGTATGGATCGAGGGACTGCACATCGCGCACGGTGCCATGGAGGGTGACATGTCGCAGATGATAGACTTGCGGCTCTTCAAGGATCTGCTGGATGCTGATCGGTTCTTCAGCCCATATGAGGGTGGGCATGGTGGCTCCCGCGAGCAGCAGCATGACGCTTGCCAGATGAATGGAAGTGCGAGGCATACGAGAAACGATCCTTGATGGATGATGCAGCCATTCTATCATTCTTGTGGCGGAAGGTCGCCCGTGCGGCTTTCTCTTCCATTGTTCGATCGCTATAATCTGCACCCACTGGACGGGGAGGACATCGCGAATGGTGAACGAGCAGGAGCTCGAAACATTTGTAAATGGGGCGCGGTCGCGGTTTGAGGACATGTTGGCACAGATGGTGGAAGTGCCGTCGATCAGCATGGATCCCTCCCGCGCGGGCGATATGCGGCGCATCGCGGATCTCGCGATGCAGTATCTGACTGATCTGGGCGCCGATGCGCAGATCGTCGAAACAGACGGCTACCCGATCGTCTCCGGCGGTTGGACGACGGACGTGCATCACCCGACCGTCACCGTCTATAACCACATGGATGTGCAGCCCGCGCAAGAACCTGAGTGGAAACAAGCACCGTTTGAATTCAAGAACGAGAGCGGTGTCTATCGAGGCCGTGGGGCCACGGATGACAAGGGCCCGGCGCTTTCAGCCTTGTTAGGCGCGCGGTTCGCCATTGAGCAGGGGTTGCCGGTCAACATCCGATTTTTATGGGAACTGGAAGAGGAAATTGGAAGCCCGCATTTTTCTGCAGGACTCAAAAACCGTGCAGCCATACCTCGGCCAGATTCCGTCATCGTGTCCGATACGATTTGGGTCGCAAAAGGCCGTCCCGCCATGCCCTACGGTCTACGCGGCTTACTGGGGGTGCGGCTAACGCTCCGAACCGGAAGCAAGGACGCACATTCAGGGCTGACCGGCGGTGCGGCAAGGAATCCACTCGCGGAGTTGATGGAAGTGGCCCACGCCTGCGTCGACGCCAAGAGCGGCGAAGTGAAGATTCCAGGGTTCTATGCCGACGTCATCGAGCCGACGAAATCCGAAATCAAGAGTTTTCTCAAGTCAGGTTTTCAAGTGAAACGCTTCAAGGAGGCCTATGGGTTTCAGACGCTCCGCATGTATGACCCTGCCGAGGTGACAAGACGCATTTGGGCTGCCCCAACGTTCGAGGTTCACGGATTGACCGGAGGTTACCATGGTCCCGGCGTGAAGACCGTTGTGCCGGGTCACGGCGAACTCAAAGTCAGCATGCGCCTTGTGCCGAACCAAATGCCGGAGAAGGTGTTTGCAATGCTCAGGAAACACGTTGCCAAGGTGAATCCGAACGTGAAAGTGGAGCGGGAAGGCATGTTACGCCCGTTCAAGGGGAGTTTTGACGGACCCTATGTTGAATGTGTGAAGCGCGCGGCCAAGGCGGGGTTCGGTAAGGAGCCAGCGTTCATTCGAGAGGGCGGCTCCATCGGCGCCGTTGTCACCATGCAGAACGCCTGGAAGGTGCCGATTCTCTTCATGGGATTAAGTCTACCTGAGCACGGCTATCACGCCCCGAACGAGTACTTTGATTGGGGCCAGGCTTCAGGCGGGATGAAGGCCTTCGCGCACTATTTTGCGGAGCTTGCAAAGATGGAAAAGAGATAGGAGAATTGTGGCCAGGCCATCCTTCTTGCTCTTGAGACCAAGACACATCATTGAAACTTGTTGGCTCGACTACAATACAAGGCCGCCCTCATAATTCACCCAGCCACCTGACGCCGAACGAGTTTGTCGGACAGCGTCAGGTTGAAAAGACAGCCGACGAGGAGATCCTCTGCCCTGGTAAAGACCTGTCTTGAAACCGGACCAGCGTGAGCCAATAATCCCCCTGGATCCTTGACCAGAGCCTCAAGGGGACGATTTTGAAGATGAAAAGATGCGGAACCAATGTGGCAGAGCCGAAAACTGACAAATTTTGCACATTTTTGTCAAAAATCTGCCCTCCCTGTACCATTTGTCCAACCACAACCATCTCCACCAACTCCACCAAGAAGATCTTTTGCAGTGATACGAATGTAACCCATTGAAAATAATAGCCATGTCAATTGTTTGGCTTTCTTAGGCGAGGCATAAATGTTGCTCCCACTGATTTGAGGGGTACCGTGGAGCTGAAGAAAGAAAATAAAGATACATAGATTAAGCAGTTGCTAGTGAAGATGGGGCTCAGCTATTGTCTCCCACTGACATGGGGACTGAGGCAAAGAACATACTGGTGGTATTGGTTATGGCTGCAAATCATGAAGAGGCAGCCAGAATTTCGGAACATGTGGTCCGGGCCCGTCAGGCCGCCTGCGCGACAGTCATTCCCATCGCACATTCAACATACTGGTGGGAAGGAAAGGTCGTGAGTGACCAGGAATCCCTGATTCTGCTCAAAGCACCGGCTGACAAGTTCCAGGGGCTTCAGGAAAGTATTCAGAAGCTGCACTCGTACAAGGTTCCCGAGATCATAGCGATACCGGTGACCAAAGGACTCCCACAATATCTTGAGTGGGTACAAAGAGAGACGGCCTAGATGATGGGGTTGGGGGAGTCGGCTCTCATTGCTTTTGGAAAGGGTTGACCATCGCAGGTGAGGTAGGTACACTCATCAAGACTTTCGTGATTTTGGACTGCCAGGTTTCTTAGACATGGGGGAGTGAAGGTCATGAGTCTGATGCATAGCCAAGAAAACAGTGATGCTTACACTGTGGTGATCTTTCGAGGATCAACCGCGAAGCCACTGCGCTTCAGTTTTCCGCGGAAGTTGGTCCGTAACCTATTGATTGTTTGCTGTTTATTCATTATCGCTGATTTACTCGTGATCTCTCACTATGTCATTAGGACGGGAGAGGTGTGGGAGTTAGCTTCGTTCCGGGATGAAGCACTGAGCGCACGAGCGCAGACTACTGCCTTTTCAACAGCGATCGATGATCTCAAAAAGCGAATTGGAGCTATGAAAGAGGTGAACCAGCGCCTCAGGGTCATGCTGGGCATTGAGGTTCCCAAAGCCGGTGATATGGTCAATGGCCGAGGTGGTGAGGAAGTGCCGCTTCCAGAAGGAGAAGTATCGCCAGGGGGGAGTGGGGACAAGAGCACAGAGCTTATCCAAGGAGGTTCGAAACAGGGTGCTGAGGGTGCCCACGAACCCACGCCATCTGCCAGTATCGAATCATCCCAGGGTGATCTCGAAGCGGTGGCTTCACTAGAAGAGCGGTTGGAGTCGCTTTCAAATGAAGCTACCATGCAGGAGCAGCTCTTGGACGAATTGGCTCAGGCAGCCGAACAACGGTCATCGCGCTGGGCCGCGACCCCGTCAATTTGGCCGGTGAAGGGTTGGGTCACCTCAGGGTTTGGCCCTCGAATTTCTCCCTTCACTGAAAAGCCTGCCTGGCATGATGGGTTGGACATCGGTGCAACACCCAATGCTCCTGTCCAGGCCACGGCACGAGGGAGAGTCACGGCGACGGGATTTGATTCCAAGCTCGGCAATATTGTCCGTCTGGACCATGGATATGGGATCGAGACGTTGTACGGTCATCTGACGAAGTCGTTAGTGAAAGAAGGCCAGAGAGTCAATCGTGGCGACGTTGTGGGTCTCGTTGGAAGCAGCGGCCTTGCAACGGGTCCCCATCTCCACTATATGGTTAAGGCAAACGGTCAGGCACTTGATCCGAACAAGTACATCCTCGAGTAGCCGCTTAAGTTATTCAGCTCTCCCTTAAGCCTCAGTAATTGATCCCAAGGCGCTCGTCTCCTTCCTACTCAGGTGGCTTCATATCCCCTACATCGATATGATCTTCTCATGGCGCAGCCTTAATGAGGCCCTGTGCTATACTGCCCGCGTATCCATCCAACTCCAACCAATTCAAAAGTGAAAACTTGACCGATCTCCAAATTGCCCATTCCGTGCAACCTCGTCCCATCATTGATGTCGCTCGCCAGCTTGGGATTGAGGCTGATGAACTCATTCCCTACGGGACAAATAAGGCAAAAGTATCTCTGGGGCTGGTAGACCGTCTCAAGGATAAGCCGTTGGGTCGCTATGTCCTCGTGACGGCGATCAATCCAACAGTCTTTGGAGAAGGAAAGACAACCACAGCGATTGGTCTTGCCATGGGACTCACACGATTGGGCCATCGGACCGCAGTCACGCTGAGACAGCCGTCACTCGGTCCGGTGTTTGGGATTAAAGGGGGAGGCGCTGGTGGCGGACGTGCCCAAGTGATTCCGATGGAGGATATCAATCTCCATTTGACCGGCGACGCGCATGCGGTGGCGGCTAGTCACAACCTTCTCTCGGCATTTCTTGACAATCACCTGTTCCATGGAAACTCTCTCTCTGTCGATCCTGGTCGAATCATGTGGCCGCGGGCGCTGGGTGTCAGTGATCGAGCGCTTCGTAAGATCCTGCTTGATGATCAAACAGGAAAACGCCCGAGCCAATTTGTGATTACGGAAGCCTCGGAGGTCATGGCGGTGTTGGCGCTGGCTGCCAACCACCGAGATCTGAGGGACCGCCTTGGCCGGATATTGGTGGGGGTCAAGAAATCCGGTACGCCTCTGGCGGCGCAAGATTTCGGGTGCGTTGGATCGATGTCAGCCCTCTTGAGAGACGCGCTGTTGCCTAATCTGGTGCAAACTCTAGAAGCGACGCCGGCATTCGTCCATACGGGACCTTTTGGGAACATCGCCCATGGCAACTGCTCTGTGGTCTCAGACGCAATCGCGCTCCGATGCGCCGATTTTGTCGTGACCGAAGCGGGCTTCGGCAGCGATCTTGGAGCAGAGAAGTTTTTTAACATCAAGTGTCGCGTGTCTGGATTCAAGCCATCTGTTGCGGTGGTGGTGGTATCGTTGCGAGCCCTAAAGCTTCACGGTGGCGAAGGAGTTGCAAAGGTCGGCGTCGCGGTGCCTCTAAGATTGACCGGACCGAATCAGGAAGCCTTGTCGAAAGGGTTCCCCAATCTCGAACAGCATATCGCGAACGCCCGAGCGCATGGAATACCAGTGGTCGTGGCGGTGAATGCCTTCAAGGACGATCCCCACGCCGAATTGGAGTGGGTCCGGGATCGATCGCTGGATGTAGGGGCAGTTGATGCCGCTGTGTCGACCCACTGGGCGGATGGGGGAAGAGGCGCCGAACAATTGGCTGCTGCCGTCGTCAAGGCCTCTGCCCAGCCCCCCAACTTTGCATTTCTGTACGAGCTGTCTTGGCCGATTCGGCAAAAGATCGAAACCATCGCCACCAAGATGTATGGCGCCGGGGGTGTGAAATTCGCGCCGGCGGCGGAACGTCAGATGGAAAGGGCTGAGGCCATGGGGTTTGGTCAACTACCAGTTTGCATGGCCAAGACGCCGTTGTCACTTTCGCACGATCCTGCGCTCAAGGGAAGACCGACTGGATTCATAGTTCCCATCAAGGAATTGCGAATACTTGCTGGAGCGGGATTTGTGACTGCAGTCTGTTCAGGGATTCAATTGATGCCGGGTTTGCCGAAGAAGCCCGCGGGTGAACGGATTGACCTGGATCCGACGAGCGGCGAAATCGTAGGGTTGTCGTGAGGAGAGGCTAGCGTTGCTTCAAGTAGCGGAGGAATTCTGAGTCCGGACTCATCACGAGGGTCGATTTATCTTTAAAGGTCTTCTTGTAGGCTTCCATCGAACGGGTGAACTCGAAGAATTTTGGGTCCTGCCGGTAGGCATCGGCATAGATCCGAAACGCTTTGGCATCACCGCCTCCGCGAAGTTCTTCAGACTCTTTGTACGCCAGGGCGAGGATGATCTCGCGTTCCTTCTCGGCTTCCGATCTGATTTTTTGAGCTTCCTCGGCTCCCTCGGCCCGGTACTGTTTGGCCTGCCGTTCCCGCTCGGCCTGCATTCGAGCGAACACCGCTTTCTCATTTTGCTCGGGCAAGTCGGCGCGTTTGATCCGGACATCCTGGATCTCGATACCGTAGACGGACGCTTTTTCATTTGATCGTTGAGTGACCACTCGCATGAGCTCGGCTCTCATATTAGACACTATTTCCAATAAATCGTGCCGACCCAACTCCACGCGTAACTCAGAATAGATGATATCGTGTAGCCGTTCGAGGGCTCCCCGCTGGCTATGGAACGCCTGATAGACTTTCAACGGGTCTGTAATCCGCCATTTGGCGAAGTTATCCAGGAGCAGCGTCTTCTTGTCCTGCGTGATGACATCCTGGGCGCGCGAATCGTAATCCAAGAGCCGTTTGTCAAAATACGTCACTTCCTGGATGAACGGAATCTTCACATACAGTCCAGGAGCAGTTATAGTCCTTACGGGCTTCCCCAGTTGTACGACAATGGCGGTCTGGGTCACGTCCACGACAAAGAGGGGAGAGGCCCCCATGAGAAACAACCCGATGACAACTGCAAACAGAGCGATGATGAAACTTTGTTTGGTCATGGCTTAGGCTCCTCGCCCTCTGGTTTGAGGGCAGGCCTTGTTGGGCGGTCCAATGGAAGCTCGACTTCTGGTTTGGGGGCGGGCCTTGCTAGGCGATCCAGTGGAAGATAGGGCAGAACGCGCTCGCCGCCTTTTCCGTCGATGATCACCTTTTCGACGTTCGGGAGGATTTCCTCCAGTGTTTCGATGTAAATCCGTTTACTGATGACGTCTTTTGCTTGATTGTATTCCTTCAGAGTGGCCAAGAAACGATTTCCCTCTCCCTGAGCGCGGTTTACCCGAGCTTGCGCAAAACCCTTCGCCCGGTTTACTAATTCAGCGGCTTCACCCTTCGCCCTTGGGATAATGTCGTTTCGGTATCCCTGGGCTTGATTGATCAATTTTTCACGATCTTCCTTGGCGTTCGTCACATCTTTGAAGGCGGCAGCGACCGCTTCGGGAGGATCGACGTCCTGGAGCTGCACGGCGGCAATCTGTACGCCGGCTTGGTACTGATCGAGGATACTTTGCAACAAGAGCAACGTGCCTTGCTGAATCTCGGCTTTTCCGGTGGTCAAGGCCTCGTCGATCTTACTGTTACCGATCACTTCACGCATCGAGGCCTCAGCGGCCTTTCCAATGGTTTCATGGATGTCCGCCACGTTGAAGAGAAATTCGCGTGCCTCTTTGATCTTGAACTGAACGATAAACTCGATCGCGAGGATGTTCATATCCCCTGTCAGCATCAACGCCTCCTGGGGGATCATCTGCTGGCGCCCCTGTGGACTGGTGCGGAACCCGACTTCCACGCGATGGAGTTTGGCCACCTTCGGTTGGAGGACGCTCTCGATGATCGGAATTTTGAAGTGGGGACCAGGCTCGACCGCGCGAACCGGAATCCCGAACCGCTTCACGACACCTTCTTCGTCGGGAGCGACGATAAATAGGCTCTGCCAGGCGAGAAATACCAGCAGGGCGGCGATAATGATGTTCCTGACTCCGCCGGATGGGAGCAGATTTCTCAATCCGCCGGAAGGGAAGAGGTTCTTGAATTGCGATTGGGCCTGCTTGAGGGCGTCCTCAAGCGGGTC
>JBQTHY010000076.1:0-4490 GCA_052389395.1 Nitrospiraceae bacterium
GTCCACTTTGTTGTGACGGACTTCGCGAAACGCGTGCCCGTGACGTTCAAAGGGATTCTTCCGGACCTTTTCAAGGAAGGGAAAGGCGCGGTCGCTCAAGGTCAGCTGATCGCCGATGGCACGTTCATCGCCAGCGAAATACTGGCGAAACACGATGAGAATTATATGCCGCCGGAAGCGGCCGAGGCGCTGGCCAAGGCCAAGGCGTCCGGGGCCCAGAGTAGCAGCACCTTGGTCGTCAACCCCTAGTAGGACACCACCGTCATGATTCCAGAAATCGGTCATTTCGCCTTGATCCTCGCGCTCTGTGTCGCCATCGTGCAGGGGAGTCTTCCGATCTACGGTGCGGCGGTCGGGAACTCGGCCCTTATGTCTGTGGCCAAGCCGGCGGCGCGCGGGCAGTTCCTCTTGGTGTTGATCGCCTTCTGCTGTCTCGGCTACGCCTTTGCGGCCAAAGACTTCTCCGTGCTCTACGTCGCGGCGACGTCGAATTCCCAGCTTCCCCTTCATTATCGCCTTGCAGCCATCTGGGGCGCGCACGAAGGGTCGCTCCTCTTGTGGACCTTCATCCTGACAGTGTGGATGTTCGGCGTCACCCTGTTCTCCGCCCATCTGCCGGAGACGATGCGCTCGCGTATTCTCGGCGTGATGGGATTGGTCAGCATGGGCTTTCTCTTGTTCATGTTGACCGTGTCGAATCCGTTCGAGCGGTTGATTCCGGCCGCTCCCGATGGGCGGGATTTGAATCCCCTGCTGCAGGATCCAGGGATGGTCATGCATCCGCCGATGCTCTACATGGGATACGTCGGATTCTCGGTGGCTTTTGCCTTTGCCATCGCCGCGCTGCTGGGGGGCAATCTCGATGCTGCCTGGGCGCGCTGGTCTCGCCCTTGGACAACCGTCGCCTGGTGTTTTCTGACGGTCGGTATCGCGCTGGGGAGCGGCTGGGCCTATTACGAACTGGGATGGGGAGGGTGGTGGTTCTGGGATCCGGTCGAAAACGCCTCCTTCATGCCCTGGCTGGCCGGCACCGCGTTGATTCATTCGCTTGCCGTGACCGATAAACGGGTCGGCTTCAAGGTCTGGACGGTGTTGCTCGCGATCATGGCGTTTTCGTTGAGTCTGCTCGGGACGTTTCTCGTGCGCTCCGGTGTCTTGACCTCCGTGCATGCGTTTGCCACCGATCCAAAACGAGGACTGTTTATACTGGCATTCTTGGCGGTGGTCATCGGCGGGTCGCTCCTACTCTATGCCTGGCGGGCTCCGCGTGTCGGGTTGGGTGGGGGATTCGACCTCGTCTCTCGTGAATCGATGCTACTGGCCAACAATGTGTTACTGATCGCGGCCTTGGGGTCGGTGTTGTTGGGCACGTTGTATCCCTTGTTCCTGGATGCGCTGGACCTGGGGAAAATCTCTGTCGGCCCTCCCTATTTTGACTCCGTCTTCGCCCCATTAATGGCGCCGGCCCTGTTTTTGATGGGGATCGGCCCTCTTGCGCAGTGGAAGAAAGCGAACCTGCCGGGATTAGCGATGCGCGTGCGCTGGGCCTTCGGCGTCAGCCTCGTCACCGCCCTCGCGCTGCCGTTCGTTTTGGGCCAGTGGACGCCACTGCTCAGCTTGGGTCTCCTGCTGGCAATCTGGATCATGACGACCTCCGTGGTCAACCTGCGCGAACGGCTGGTCCATGTTGACGGCAGCAGCCTCGTGGGCCGCCTGGCTTCGGTGCCACGATCGTATTGGGGCATGCTTCTGGCTCACTGCGGAATCGCCGTGTTCATTGTCGGCGTGACCATGGTGAAGGGTTTTGAAACGGAGAAAGACGTACGGATGAACGTCGGAGAGACGGCGACCATCGGAGGCTATACGTTCCGATTCGACGGTGCGCAGGACGTCAGAGGACCGAACTATACGGCGGCGCGCGGGACGTTTCATGTGAGCCGGGACGGCCGTGACACAACCGTCTTGTATCCGGAAAAGCGACGCTATCCGGTCCAGAATCAGATCATGACCGAAGCCGCGATCGATTCCGGGTTGCTGGGTGACCTGTATGTGTCATTGGGCGAGCCGCTCGAAGACGGCGCCTGGAGCGTGCGGCTCTACCACAAGCCCTTTGTCGATTGGATCTGGGGCGGCTGTTTGATCATGGCGCTGGGCGGCGTGCTGGCCGTGAGCGATCGCCGCTACCGGCTTGCGTGGCGTCGTGAAGAACCGGAAGTGTTGGCGGCGAGACAGACGGCCGGGCGGAAAGTCGCATGAATCGGTTTCTCCTCCCCCTTGTGATCTTCGCGGTCGTGGTCGGCTTTCTGGCCGTCGGGCTGACGCTCAACCCGCGTGAAGTACCGTCTCCCTTGGTGGGAAAGCCGGCGCCGGATTTTTCGCTTCCACAGCTCTATGATCAGGAAAAAGTATTTTCGTCGAAGGAGCTGACAGGAAAAGTCTGGCTGCTCAACTTCTGGGCTTCTTGGTGCAGTGGCTGCAAGACCGAACATCCTGTCCTCATGCAGCTGGCACAATCCGGAGCAGTGCCTATCTACGGCATGGACTACAAGGATCAAAGGGAAGAAGCGCTGACGTGGTTGAGACAGTGGGGCAATCCTTATCCGGTCATTGCGATGGATCAGTCAGGCCGCGTCGGCATCGACTACGGTGTCTACGGGGTGCCGGAAACCTATGTGATCGATAAGCAGGGGGTGATCCGCTACAAACAAATCGGGCCATTGGATGATGATATCGTCGCGAAGAAGATTCTGCCGTTAGTGAAAGAGCTTCAAGCGAAATGAGATGGTTGGTGCTCACCATGATGCTGCTCATGCCCGGGCTGGTCTGGGCCCAGGAAGCCAAGCCGTTGGCTGAGGATCCCGTGGCCGAAGCACGGCTCAAGCGCCTGGCCGTCGAACTGCGGTGCCTGGTTTGTCAGAACCAAACGTTGGCGGACTCGAATGCGCCGCTAGCGGAGGATTTGCGCCGAGAAGTCCGTGAGATGATCGCCAAAGATATGAGCGACAAGGACATTATCGACTTTCTCGTCGCCCGCTATGGAGATTTCGTGTTGTACCGACCCCCCTTGAAAGCCACGACCACCCTGCTCTGGATCGGGCCGTTTCTCTTGCTGCTCGCCTGCGCGACGGCGTTGGTGCTCGCGCTGCGCAGGAGACAGAAGAAGCTTGGCGACGTAGCCCTGTCCGACGAGGAGCGCCACCTTGTCGCGAAGATGCTCTCCGGAGGAGGCAAACGCCCATGACCCCCCTGTTCCTGCTCATCGCATCGGCCATGACCCTTGTCATCCTCAGTCTCCTGTTGTGGCCGTTGCTCAAGCGCCCGGCCGCTGCAACGGGAGAGCAGGAGAAGGCGCTGTCTGTCTACCGGCAGCAGTTCGCGGAATTGGAGCAGGACCGGACCAGCGGCCTGCTCACCGACGAACAGTACCAGCAGGCGCGACGTGAGCTGGAGCGCCGTCTGCTGGAAGAGACAGGCGCCACGGAGACGACGCCGAGAGTGACACGGCGGCAGATGAGCAGCAGGCTGGTGGCTCTTGCAATTGCCATGATCATCCCGACGGTCAGTGGGGGGCTCTATTGGGCATTGGGAAATCCGTTGGCCATGACGCATCCATCGTCGCCCACTCTATCCTCCCAAGGTGGTCCTGTGGGAGGTGATCCGATGGCTGATGGACTCAATGCATTGATTGAGCAACTGAGGAAGAGGCTCGAACAGAATCCGAACGACGGCGTGGGGTGGTCATTGCTTGCACGCTCTTATTTTGCGATGGAGCGTTACGCCGATGCCGTGCCGATCTTTGAGAAAGCCGTCAAGCTGAATCCCGATGATGCGAGCCTCCTTGCGGACTATGCCGACGCTCTCGGTGTCCATCAGGGTCGCAAGCTGGAAGGAAAGCCCGCTCTCTTGATTGAAAAAGCGCTGAAGATCGACCCGCGGAATGTGAAGGCGTTGATGTTGGCAGGAACGATCGCCTTTAACCGACAGGATTATGCGGGGGCGGCCAAGGACTGGGAGCTGGCTCGGGCGAACCTGCCTGCAGAGGCCGATCCGGAGTCGGCGGAACAGCTGACGGCCAGCATCGCAGAAGCCAAGCATCGGCTTGGGGGCGGACAAGTGGTGATGACCACGAATGCAGAACCGGCAGCGCCGGCCAAGTCAACCAAGCCGACCGGGCAGTCCGGAGCGTC
The DNA here is from genome assembly GCA_052389395.1 of Nitrospiraceae bacterium. Taxonomy (GTDB): domain Bacteria; phylum Nitrospirota; class Nitrospiria; order Nitrospirales; family Nitrospiraceae; genus Nitrospira_D. The sequence continues at coordinate 4,188 of JBQTHY010000076.1, forward strand.
GCCTGCAATCACGGGTAAGGTGACGTTGAGCCCGGCTGTGGCGGGCAAAGCATCCCCGACAGACACATTGTTTGTGTTTGCACGAGCGGTCAATGGCCCGCCGATGCCTGTGTCCATCGTGCGGGCGACGAGGAAAGATTTACCGTTCACGTTCCGGCTCGATGACTCGACCAGCCCGATGCCGTCCAGAAAACTCTCCGACATGGACCAGGTGGTGATTGTGGCCCGTCTGTCGAAGTCCGGCAGAGCCGCGCCGGAAAAGGGAGATCTGGAAGGGATGAGTGAGCCGGTCAAACCTGGAAC
>JBQTHY010000077.1:0-3347 GCA_052389395.1 Nitrospiraceae bacterium
CCCAGACGACACCGCGCTCAGGGTCGGCGATGTATTGAGATTCATCCAGAATCACAAGCCCCAGGGTATCCAATCGGACATCAATTTCACCGCTCGCCGCATCATAGAGCAGGTTCCGCAAGATTTCTGTCGTCATGATGAGCAGGGGGGCCTGCCCATTTTCTTGCCGATCCCCGGTGAGGATGCCCACTTTGTCCGCGCCGAAGATGCGGGAGAACTCGGTATACTTCGTGTTGGACAACGCCTTGAGCGGCGACGTGTAAATGACCGTGCGATTGTCGTCCATCGCTCGGCGGGCTGCTTCTACGGCGACATAGGTTTTCCCGCTCCCGGTCGGCACGCTGACGACGACATCGGTGTCGTTCAGCGCGGCCAAGGCTTCTTCCTGCCAGGGATCCGGCACAAACGGTTGTGGTGGGGGAACGCCGATTCCTTCCAGCCAGGCGGCCAATGACACGGCCGGTTCGGATGACTCCGGCTCTCCTCCCCGAGGCGCCATTTTCCTCGAGTCGGTAGCTACCGGGCGGCGCTCCGTCTGGACCGGAGAGATAGGTTGTCGTGCTCGTGATCGCCGTTCTCCGATCAGCGCCTGCAAGTCAGATTCAAGACCTGCGCGATTTTGACTCGAATGCTGAACGATCAACTCGATGAGTCGCCGCTTGCCCGCTCGAAAGTGTCGGTGGACACGTCCCCGTGCCAAGCGGTGGAGGATCTCCACTGGCTGCTGGGCGAGGAGCTTTTCAAGTTCGTCGGTGGTCATGTCTTTCTCGTGAAGCGTGAGACGTGAAGCGTGAAACGCAAGCGCATTAGATCTGGGTAAGGGCTGCTTGCGAACGACGCTTCACGAATGACGAGCGACGTTTTCAAGGCAATTCCTCCAGCACACCGCGACGGAGCAGTGCGATCGCTCGCGACGCAGAATCGGCCAACCCTGGATGCGTGGTTTTCAATGTATGGATTTGTGACAGAAACTCCAAGGTCCGGGCGAGTAGCCGATAGATGTCGCCCTCTGCCATCGTGGTGAGGCGACAGAGTCCGATCCACGTGAGGGTGGGATCGGCGATCCAGCGTTCGGCCAAGGCGGCCACATCCGCCCGAAGGAGAGGAGGGTCTTCATAGGGAGACAAGCTCTCCCCCAGTTTCCTCACCTGTCCCAAGAGCGAACTCAGCCCTGTGCTGATGCGGGGAAAAGCGCCGGGGCGATCATCGTCATGGGCGATGCTGGCCATGATGCCGGTGAGGACGGAAGGGTCTGAACCGGTAAAGGCCTCGGCCCGAATCAGCTCGGTAATCAGCAGTGAATGGTCGATACGGATGAGCCGTGCCCATTCCCCCTCGGGAGTGAGTTGCGCGTGCGCTGTCAGATAGCAGAACTTCTCCAACACATCGACGCGCTCTTGGAATCGATGCCACAAGCTGGTCCGAAGGGCTTGAATGGATTTGGTGTGGCGTTGTTGCTCCTGGCGGAGCCGTGAGGCGATTGCAAAGTCTTTCTGACAGGCGGGGCGTGAAGGGCAGGTCGGGCAGGGAAAATCGCCCAGAGATTGCACGATCGCATCAGGAAGCGGTTCCGGGTCTTTGGTTACTAAGATGGGCAGAACAGGCAACCGCACGGGGAGTTCCGCCAACTGATGGCTGAGTTCGTCGAACGTTTCTATCGTGCACCAGGGATAGGCCGGGGCTTCCTCGCAGTCGAACATCCGGTCAAGGACTTCACTGATGCTGGAGGCTGGACATTCCGTCACGGCGCCGTCAGGGCGCAGGACCGTGACCATTGGGCTCTTTTGGCCCTTGCTACGGTACTGGCGGAGAACAATCCCGCGTCCTCGTGCGAGCCCCACCACCCGTCCTGGGGTCAGGAAATGAAAGCGCGACGAGACTTCCGGCGACTCGAACCGGCGAATCTGGTGGCGCAAAGGCTTTTGCCTGCGGGCATGATCGAAGGATTGCCACTGCGTAATCCAATCGGTACAGACGCGGGGACCGAACGGCTCCATCTGAATATGGAGCGCGTCCAGTTTCCGTTCGAGCAGCTCGGCCCGCTGATTGAGTTGGAACTGGGCGAAGCTCTTGGCCAGGATCGCTTGAATCTGTTCGTAGGGATGGGCTTTCAAGAGGTTCAGCACCATCGGATAGCTGATTGTGAATTGACTGTCGATGGCTTCGGGATGTCCGGTCAAGCCTTTGGTGAGGATGCCGAGGTCGATATACGGGGATGGGGTGACCAACGCAAACCCGACGTGATCCTTGCCGCGGCGGCCGGCCCGTCCTGCGATCTGCTGCACTTCGCCGATGGTGAAGTCGGTGTAGTCACGCGCCTTGCGAATGCCGGATTGGGTGATCACGACCGTGCGCGCGGGAAAGTCCACGCCGGCCGCCAAGGTGGTCGTAGCGAACACGGCATCGAGACAGCCCTGTCGCATCAATTCTTCGACCGCGATCTTCCAGGAAGGGAGGTGGCCGGCGTGATGGGCGGCCACGCCGATTCGCCGCACGGTTGGGATGAGCGCATGGTCTGCGACGCTGGGATATTGTGCGATCACCCGTTCGAGCGCTGCGGCGATCGCGTCCTGTCGCACGGGGGGGAGTACGATGTCGGCATGGTCAAAGGACTCCATCGCCTCGTCGCAGGCGCGACGGGAAGTGAGAAACACAATGGCAGGCGTGAGGTGCTTCTGCCGCAGGGCGGCGATGAGATCAACCGGATGAATCGACGGCGGCATGCAGTTTCATTCCCTTGGAAATCACCACGAGACCTGATTCGGTGACTGTGAACTGTTCGGCATCGACTTCCCGCTGGTACCCAATTTCTGTGTACGGAGGGATCATCACGTCCTTGTCGATAATGGCCCGCCGAATGCGGCTGTGATCGCCGATAATGACGTTCTCCATGAGAATGGATTCGCGGACGTCGGCATGATCCTGCACGCGGACGTTGGGAGAGAGAACGGAATTTTGGACCCGCGCACCGGACACGATGCAGCCGCCGCAAACGATCGAATCGAGCGCCACGCCCATGCGGCCACCCTGATAATCCTGCGCGAAGACGAACTTGGCGGGCGGGAATTGTCCTTGGTAGGTGCGGATCGGCCAAGCGGGATCGTAGAGGTTGAACTGGGGTTCGACGGCCACGAGATCCATGTTTGCCTCCCAATAGGCCTCGAGTGTTCCGATGTCGCGCCAATACTTGACAGCTTTCTTGTTCTCGTCGTGAAACTTGAATGCATAGACGCGCCGTTGCCCGATCATTCGGGGAATGATGTTTTTTCCGAAGTCGTGGGCCGTCTCCTCGGAGGCGTCCTCGAACAAGTGGTCGCGGAGGGTTTTCGTGCGGAACAAGTAGATGC
>JBQTHY010000078.1:0-23074 GCA_052389395.1 Nitrospiraceae bacterium
CCGGAACCGGATAGATATAGGAGCGGATCGAACCAGGCGGCTCATGGTAGTAGAGGTAGAGAACTTTGAAGGGGAGGATTTGATACTTTTCAGAAAACCCATAGACCATGGAGATCTTATCGGCGTACAAGCCTGCCGCATTGACGACGTAACCGGCCTCGATCGGGTCCCGGTTGGTGCGAACGTGCCGGTCGTTCCGTCCCGCATAGGCCGTTTCAAACTGAATGTGGATGCCCTCACGGAGCGCGTCTTGTTGCATTGCCTCCACCACGAGGAGAGGGTTCACCGTGGAGGTGCGGGGCGAAAACAGGGCTCGCTGGTATGTCTTGACCCGTGGCTCAATTGCTTTGGCTTTTGCCTCGGTCATTTCTTGCAATTCTACGCCGTTGACCTGGCCTCGGCGGAACAATTCGTCGAGAGATGGTAGGTCGCCGGCATCCTTGGCCACGACGAGCTTGCCGCACTTGTTGATCGGGATTCCCTTCTCCTCGCAATAGACCGTCAAGCGCTCATTGCCGAGGCGGGTCAACTTCGCTTTCAGACTATCAGCCGAATAGTAGAACCCTGCGTGGAGGACGCCGCTATTGCGTCCGCTAGCGTGCGCTCCGCAGGACTGCTCTTTCTCGATCAGGGTAATGCGGGCATTCCGCCGTCGTTTTTGGAGTTCGCGGGCGATGCTCAGCCCGATGACTCCACCTCCGATCACGAGGAAATCGCACGTGGCCATCTTCTCTTGTCTAGCTCCTCTTCCTTCGCCTGAGTAGCGATCGCTTCGTACAAGATCTCTACCATTCTCGCCAATTCACTTTTGGTAATAGAGAGCGGCGGTAGGAGCACAATGATGTTGCCAAGCGGTCTGATCAGCAGTCCCCGCTTTTGTGCTTCTGCCGCCACGCGGTGGCCAATCCTGGCTTTGAGGGGGTAGGGTTCCTTGGTCGTCTTGTCCCGAACGAGTTCGAGACCGACCATGAGCCCTTGGAGACGGATGTCGCCCACGTGGGGAAGTGTATATAACGGCTGGAGCAGTCGAGACAAGGATGTTATCTTCGTTCGGACCTCTGCGAGAGTTCCTTCTCTTCGAAATATGTTCAAGTTGGCCAGAGCCACGGCGCATCCGAGTGGATTGCCGGTATAGCTGTGACCGTGGAAGAAAGTTTTGAACTCTTCGTAAAGGCCGAGGAAGGCGCGATAGATTTCGTCGGTTGCCAACGTGGCAGCAAGGGGCATGTAGCCGCCGGTCAGGCCTTTGCTAATAGCCATCAAGTCCGGGGTGACTCCCTCATGCTGGCAGGCGAACATCTTTCCCGTTCGGCCGAATCCGGTGGCGACTTCATCGGCGATCAAGAGAACGTTGTATTTGGTGCAGAGCTGACGGATTCGTCCGAGATAGCCGGCTGGTTGGGTGATTATGCCCGCGGCTGCTTGAATCAGTGGTTCGATGATGAAACCGGCCAGCTCGCGATGGCGAGTGCGCAGAATTTCTTCGATCGGGTCGACGCAGGCCATGTGACAAGAGGGGTAGGTGAGCTTGAGGGGGCAGCGATAGCAGTAGGGGGGCTCTGCCTCAACCGTTGGAAAGAGCAGTGGTTTATACCGAGCGTGAAAGAGCTCGATGTTGCCCACGCTGACAGCACCGATCGTATCTCCGTGGTAGGCGAGCTTGAGATGGAGAAAGGTATTTTTGGGGCCTGCCTCCGGATGGCGTTGTTGCCAGTATTGAACGGCCATTTTCAGCGCCACCTCGACCGCGGTTGAGCCGTCGTCCGAATAGAAGACATGCGCGAGACCCTTGGGTGCGATCCGGGTTAATTCACGGGCCAGTTCAATCGCCGGTGGGTTGGAGGCCCCGAGCAGAGTGGAGTGTGCTATCTTGCCGAGTTGGTTCTTCACAGCGCGATCAAGGGCTGGATGCCGATGGCCGTGGAGATTGACCCAGATGGATGAGGTGCCGTCGAGATATTTCCTGCCCTCCGTGTCGATGAGATAAGAGCCGCTCCCGCGCTCGATAATGAGGGGTTCTGCTTGTTCCCATTCCTGCATTTGGGTAAACGGATGCCAGAGGAACCGGTGATCCCATTTGATCAGCTGTGGAACAGTAGGTTTTCTCGCCATGGTGGAGGAAGTGACAGAAGAGCTGATGGCTTATGGCGTATAGCTTATGGCAGAAGCAAGAAGTGCGTCTCGTCATCCTCGCGCTCGTGCCATACGCTATTGGCTACATGCTCCTCGAGTTGTTGGTGCGGCGCGGATTATACGGGGGGGCGATTTCTTTGACAACCCAGCAGCCAGTTACTATAATGAATCGATTTTTCCAGAAATGAGCTAGGATTTGCAAAGCCTTATACGCAATTTCTCTATTATCGCCCATATCGATCACGGCAAATCAACCCTCGCTGACCGGTTCCTAGAAGCTACTGGCGCAGTCACTGCTCGAGAGGCCAAAGATCAAATCCTCGACGCCATGGACCTCGAGCGGGAACGCGGTATTACGATCAAGGCCCATGCGGTAGCCATCCGGTATAAGGCCGAGGATGGGAAGACCTATGCCTTGCATTTGATCGATACGCCGGGGCACGTGGACTTCAGCTATGAAGTCTCTCGGAGCCTCGCGGCCTGTGAAGGGGCGCTCTTGCTGGTCGATGCCACGCAGGGAGTTCAGGCGCAAACCATCGCCAACGTGAACCTGGCGATGGCCAATCATCTCGCGATCATTCCCGTCATCAACTAGATCGATCTGGCGAGTGCGGATGTGGAGGGGACAAAGCGCTCCATCTCGGAGGTGCTGCAGCTCGATGCCAGCAACGCGATTCCCATCAGCGCGAAGGAGGGAAAGGGCGTTCCGGACGTGTTCGAGGCGATCATCAAGCGTATTCCACAGCCGTCCGGTGATCCCAATGCCCCCTTGAAGGCGCTCATTTTCGACTCCTGGTTTGATAACTATCAAGGGGTCATCGTGCTCACTCGAGTGGTTGATGGTGCGGTTCACCCAGGGATGAAGATTACCGTTATGTCCAATGGCAAGACATTCGAAGTGATGGAAGTCGGACAGTTTACGCCGAAACGGACGAAAACGTCTCAGTTGCTGACCGGTGAGGTCGGCTATCTCTGCGCAAACATGCGGGAAGTCGCGGACGTCAAGATCGGCGACACGCTGACCGATGCCGTGCAACCGACGAGTGCGCCGTTCCCTGGATATAAGGAAGTAAAACCGCTGGTGTTCTGCGGCCTCTATTCGACCGACACGGCGAAGTACGAAGATCTCCGGGACGCCCTCCTCAAGCTCCGATTGAACGACTCCTCATTTGTCTATGAGCCGGAAACCTCGCTCGCGCTGGGCTTTGGGTTCCGTTGCGGGTTCTTGGGCCTGCTGCATATGGAAATCATCCGGGAGCGGCTGGAACGGGAATATGATCTGACGTTGATCGCCACGGCGCCCACCGTTGAGTATCACGTGACGACGACGAAGGGCGAGAGGCTGGAGATCGACAACCCAGCGGAGTTGCCCCCGCCCAACAGCATTGCCTCGTTCGAAGAGCCGTTTATTCTCGCCACCGTAATCACGCCGGAACGATATTTGGGGTCCATTCTGCGGCTCTGTCAGGAGCGGCGTGGCATTCAGCGGAGCATGCAATTTCTCGATCCTACCCGCGTCATGATCAGTTACGAACTTCCTCTCAACGAAGTCATCCAGGATTTCTACGACAAGCTCAAGTCGCGCACGCAGGGTTATGCGTCGCTGGACTATGAGTTGCTGGGCTATCGGGAGTCCGATCTGGTCAAGATCGACATCCTCCTTAACGGTGAAGCGGTGGATGCCCTGTCCTTTATCACCCACAAAGAGCGGTCGTACCATCGTGGGAGACAGCTGGCGGAAAAGATGAAAGAGCTGATTCCCCGCCAGATGTTCGAAATCGCCATTCAGGCGGCGATTGGAAATAAGGTGATTGCGCGCGAGACCATCGGTGCAATGAAAAAGAACGTGACGGCCAAGTGCTACGGCGGTGACATCACGCGCAAGCGGAAGTTGCTCGAGAAACAGAAGGAAGGCAAGAAACGCATGAAAGCCGTCGGGAGCGTCGAGGTGCCTCAGGAAGCCTTCCTGGCGGTCTTGAAAGTCGGTGAGGAATGACTCTCGATCCAAAGCCCACCAATGTCGATAAGGCATCCAGCTCCCCTGCGGCGGGGGAGCAGGCTTCGGTCTCCAGAGCCGAACTCACAGATCGCAACACGAGCCGGGTCGGGCGTAAGTCGGTCGTTCGGGAATATGCTGAAGCGATCGTCGTGGCCATGTTGCTGGCCTTTGCAATTCGGGTGTTCGTGGTGCAGGCATTCAAGATTCCGTCCGGATCAATGATTCCGACCTTGCTGATCGGGGATCATATTTTGGTGAGCAAGTTGTCGTATGGTTTTCAATGGCCGACGGACTGCAAACTCCAATGGAATTTCCAGCCCGTCAATTGTTACGCATCCAAGACGGTGGTGGCCCTCGGAAAACCGCAACGGGGCGATATCATCGTTTTCCGGTTTCCGGAAGATGAAGAGAAAGATTTTATCAAGCGCATTGTCGGCGTGCCCGGCGATACTGTGGAGCTGCGCAACAAAGTGGTCCTCGTGAACAAGGAGCCGCTCGACGATAAGGCCTTTACACAACGCGTCGATCCCGGCATCATGGACCACACAATCAACCCCCGCGACAATTTCGGCCCCGTCACAGTTCCTGAAGGATCCTATTTCGTGATGGGCGACAATCGCGATCAGAGTCTCGACAGCCGATTCTGGGGGGTTGTGCGGGAGGAGAAAATCCGCGGCAAAGCCTTTCGGATTTATTGGTCTTGGAATGGGCAGGGGAATTGGACGGAGTGGGTCAGATGGGAACGATTAGGCAAGGCGATTCACTAAGGAAGGGCGCGAGCCCTCCTCCGGAAAAGGACGAGTTGAACGGGCGGAACCAGCCGCCATCGTCCAAGGCGCTCCGGCAGCATATCCAGCGGTTCCCGCAGGCTTCCGTGTTGGTGGTGGGTGACTTGATTCTCGATCATTATGTCATGGGGCGCGTCAGCCGGATTTCTCCCGAAGCGCCGGTGCCGGTGGTGCATGTCGAATCCGAGTCGCTGCGGCTGGGCGGCGCAGCCAACGTCTTCAATAATATTTGGGCATTGGGCGGGAAGGCCGATCTTTGCGGCGTCATCGGTGCGGATGAAAGTGGGCGGCTCCTGATGAAGGAACTGGGCAATAAACGGTCCGGTCGGGGAGGGATCGTGATCGACCATGACCGTCCGACGACGAGGAAAAGCCGGGTGATCGCGCATAACCAGCAGGTCGTTCGCTGCGACGTCGAGGGTCGAAACGAATTGAAAGCGATCCTCCAGCGCAGACTACTCCAGTACGTGGAATCGCGACTGCGGGAGTTGTCCTGTGTGGTGGTATCTGACTATGCCAAGGGCGTCGTGACGGCGACGTTAATGTCTGAGATCACCCGACTGGCCGCCTTGCGGAAGATTCCCGTCATCGTCGACCCAAAAGTCGAACATTTTGGGTTCTATAAGGGTGTCACAGTGATTACGCCGAACCATGTTGAGGCGACCCAGGCTGCCGGGGTGCACGGTGACGATAATGAGGCGATCGATGAAGCCGGGGCGATGATTCGCCAGCGGCTAGGCTGTCAGTCGGTCCTGATCACGCGCGGTGAAAAGGGGATGAGTTTGTATGAAGGCGACGGGGTCTCCTGGCATCTGCCGACCCGAGCGCGACAAGTCTATGACATTACCGGGGCTGGCGATACCGTCATCGGGACGCTGGCGCTGGCCTTATCGACTGGGGCGAGCATCAAGACCGGGGCCATTTTGGCGAACGTTGCAGCCGGCATCGTCGTGGGGATGGTAGGTACCGCGACGGTCACACCCAAACAGTTGGCAGAGGCACTGGAGCATGAGTAAACCCTTGCGCTCAGTCACAGTTGTTATCCCGGCGCGATATGACTCCTCCCGTTTCCCCGGAAAGCCGCTGGTCAAGCTCAACGGCAAGCCGTTGATTCAGCATGTGTATGAACGGGCCATGGCGTCCCGGATCGTATCGGATGTGTTGGTGGCGACCGATGACGATCGCGTCAAGCAAGCCGTCGAACAGTTCGGCGGGCGTGTCGTCATGGTGAAGGAGGACTGTCGTACGGGAACCGACCGGGTCGCCGCAGTGGCGCGCATGATTGCGGGCGAGTTATTTGTGAATCTGCAGGGTGATGAAATTCCATTGAACCCGGAGTTACTGACTGATCTCATCGAGCCATTCATCCGGAGCGGTGCTGAAATGGGGACGTTGAAGCGAGTGATGAATTCAACGGAGGATCTGGACAACCCGGCCGTGGTTAAAGTGGTGACCGACGCCCGAGGCTATGCCTTATACTTTTCCCGGGCTCCGATTCCCCTAGTCCGCGATGATCCCGACCGTAGAGTCGTCGGTGGCCTGCACTATATTCATCTGGGTCTATACATGTACACGAAAGAGACTCTCCGGCGGTTTACGTCCTTGCCGACCAGTCCCTTGGAAGAGGCTGAGAAGCTTGAACAGCTGCGTGGATTGGACAACGGCATTCGCATCCGGGTCTGGGAAACCAAACACGCATCCTTGCGGCTCGACCAGCCGGAGGATGTGCCGGATGTCGCTGAAAAACTGCAGCAGTACGAGAAGCGTGAGCTAGAGCTTAAAGGTGTGGCTTCGGCTCGATGAGAATGTCATGCGGATCAGGGTGGTCCGAACGCCGAAAGAGGGGGCAAGCATGGGCAAATTCATCTTTGTAACGGGCGGAGTTGTCTCATCGCTGGGGAAGGGACTGGCATCGGCGTCCATCGGGAATCTCCTCGAAAGCAGGGGCTTGAAAATCACTTTTCTGAAGCTGGATCCCTATCTCAATGTGGACCCTGGCACGATGAACCCCTATCAGCACGGGGAGGTCTACGTCACGGATGATGGAGCCGAGACCGATCTCGACCTCGGTCATTACGAACGGTTTACGTCGCTGTCGCTGACGAAGGAAAGCAATTATACGACCGGCCGGATCTACCACTCCGTCATTACGAAAGAGCGGCGCGGGGACTATCTCGGCGGGACGGTGCAAGTGGTGCCCCATGTGACGGACGAAATTAAGCAAGCCATCATGCGCATCTCTAAGGGCATGGATGTGACGATCGTCGAGATCGGTGGCACGGTAGGCGACATTGAAAGCCTGCCCTTCCTCGAAGCCATTCGGCAGATGCCCTACGACGTCGGGCGCGACAATGTGTTGTACGTCCATCTGACGCTGGTCCCCTACATCAGCGCTGCGGGCGAATTGAAGACCAAACCGACGCAACATTCGGTCAATAAGCTGCGCGAGATCGGCATCCAGCCGAATATTCTTTTGTGCCGCACAGATCGCTATCTTCCCCCGGAACTCAAGGGGAAGATTGCCATGTTCTGCAACGTAGAGAAGGATGCCGTCATCACTGCCAAAGACGTCGATACGATCTACGAAGTACCGATTGTGTTTCGAAAGGAGGGTTTGGACGAACTGATCGTGCGGCAGCTTCACTTAGAGACAGGTCTTCCCAATCTCCGCGAGTGGGACGCGATGGTGCAGAAGATCAAGCACCCCAAACACGAAATTACCGTGGCGATGGTGGGGAAGTATATCGGTCTCAAAGAGTGTTATAAGAGTCTTGCGGAAGCCCTGGTTCATGGAGGGATCGATCACGAAACCAAGGTCAATATCGAATGGATCGAATCTGAAGACGTCGAGCGGCAGGGCACCGAGCGGATTCTGCGCGAAGCCGATGGGATCCTGATTCCCGGTGGATTCGGCGCTCGAGGGATCGAGGGCAAGATTAAGACGATCACATACGCGCGGGAGCGTCAGGTGCCGTTCCTCGGAATCTGTTTGGGCATGCAATGTGCGACGATCGAATTCGCACTCAACGTGGCAGGGCTGGCCGGCGCCAACAGCGCGGAATTCGACGAGCGTTCGCCCCATCCGGTGATTCATTTGATGGCCGATCAGCATTCGGTGAGCGACAAAGGCGGGACGATGCGCCTGGGGTCCTATCTCTGCAAGCTCGGCGAGGGGACGCTTGCTCAAAAGATGTACGGGGTGAGTGAAATCCGAGAACGCCACCGGCATCGGTACGAATTCAACAACGCATACCGCGAGCAACTGACGGTCAAAGGGCTGGTGTTGAGCGGGCTGTCGCCGGATGGCCGATTGGTCGAAATCGTCGAGTTGAAGAATCATCCCTGGTTCATAGGCACCCAGTTCCATCCGGAATATAGTTCCCGTCCGCACCGTCCGCATCCGCTCTTCAGCGGGTTTGCGGGGGCGGCGCTCCGCCGCAAATGCGGACATTAGAAAGGCGGGAAAGGCTTAGGTTGAGGTTAAGGTTGAGAAGCAGAATGTTCTCTTCTTAAACCGAGCCTCAGCCTCAACCTTCATCAAAGTATGACGCACGAAGTCCAGATTGGTTCGTTCAAGGCAGGGGCGGGAAACCGGCAGTTTCTGATCGCCGGTCCCTGCGTGATTGAGAGCGAGCAACTGGTGATGGATACCGCGGGCCGCGTCGCCGAAATCACCAAGTCGCTGGGGATGCCCTTTATCTTCAAGTCGTCGTTCGATAAAGCCAACCGGACGTCCATCAAATCTTTCCGCGGCCCTGGTCTCGAGAGAGGCTTAGCGGTGCTGAAGAAGGTGAGGGACCAATTTGCTTGTCCCGTGTTGACCGATGTGCATACGGAAGGGCAAGCAACCGAAGCAGGGAAGGTCGTCGATGTGCTCCAAATTCCCGCCTTCCTGTGTCGGCAAACGGACCTGCTCATCGCAGCGGCGCGAACCGGGAGGGTCGTGAATGTGAAAAAGGGCCAGTTTCTTTCGCCGATCGAGATGGGCCACGCAGTGAAAAAGGTGGAGGAGTGCGGCAGTCGCCGTATCTTGCTCACCGAGCGAGGCTCGTCCTTCGGGTACAACAATCTTGTCGTGGACATGCGGTCCTTCCCGATTCTGCGGGGCTTCGGCTATCCGGTCGTGTTCGACGCGACGCATAGTGTGCAGTTGCCCGGCGGCGGGGGCACCAAGTCCAGCGGGCAACGTGAGTATGTGGAACCGTTGGCCTGTGCGGCTGCGGGCGTCGGAGTTGACGGGTTCTTCATGGAAGTCCATCCGAACCCGGACGAAGCCCTGTCCGACGGGCCGAACATGGTCCCCTTGCATCAATTGAAATCCCTGCTCGAACGGGTCCTGTGCATATGCGACGCAGCAAAACCACGAAACTAAAACCAACTGCTCCACGGCCCCCAGAACCCGTCAAGAGCCTCGGGAGTCTGGGCGACGGAAAGCGTGTCCTTGCGATCGAAGGCCGTGCCGTGCAGGCACTGATCGACCGGTTGGACAGCAAATTTTCCAAAGCGGTGGACCTGCTGGCTCAGTGCAAAGGCAAGGTCGTCGTATCAGGTATGGGCAAGTCCGGTCTGATCGGACAGAAGATTGCCGCGACACTCGCCAGTACCGGCACCTCATCATTTTTCCTCCATCCCGCCGAAGGCGTGCATGGCGATCTCGGCATGTTAGCCCGCCGGGATGCGTTGATCGCAATCTCCAACAGTGGCGAGACCCAAGAATTGCTCCAATTGCTCCCATACGTGGAACGCATGGGCATTCCGGTGATCGGTCTTACAGGACGGATGAACTCCACCTTAGCAAAGAACTGCGATGTGACGTTGGACGTGTCGGTGGCGGAAGAAGCCTGTCCGATGGGGTTGGCGCCGACGGCCAGCACGACTGCCACGCTTGCCCTGGGCGATGCCCTGGCTGTCGCCTTGTTGCAGAAACGCGGTTTCAAGGAAGAGGACTTTGCTCAGTTCCACCCGGGCGGCACGCTGGGGCGCCGGTTGCTGATCAAAGTGAAAGACCTCATGCATACTGCGACGGACATTCCCAAGGTCGACGAATCGGCGGCCGGCACGGCAGCGATATTGGAGATGACCGCCAAGAAGCTCGGCATGACCACTGTGGTCGATCAAACCGGCAAGCTCACGGGCATCGTGACGGACGGCGACTTGCGGCGCTATATCCAACGAGGCGGGGATTTTTCCAGAGTGACGGCGAGCGAACTGGGCTCTCGGAATCCCAAGACCATCGGGCCGGACGACCTGGCGGCCAAAGCGGTTGAAATGATGGAGCGGTTTTCGATCACCACTCTCGTCGTGACCGAAGGCGATCGGAATATCCGCGGCGTCATCCATCTGCATGATTTGCTCAAAAACGGCATTGTATAGGAGACGAGTCGCACGATGAATCGCGTCCTGGCACTGTGGCGAGAACTCGGGCAAGAGGCGCTCAATCTGCCCAACCTGCTTACGCTGACAAGGATTCTCTTGATCCCTGTCTTTGTCATCCTGTTTGCCACGCCGACGCCCGATCGTTCACTCAGCGCTGCGGTGATTTTTGCCGTTGCGGCCGTCACCGATCTACTGGATGGGTATCTGGCCCGCCGATCCGGGCAGGTGACAGCGCTCGGCAAGCTGCTCGATCCGATCGCCGATAAACTCTTGGTGTTGTCGGCACTGATTCTCCTCGTGAATGTTGACCGGGTCAGTGCGCTTGTCGCGATTTTGATCATTGCGCGGGAAGTAGCCGTCACCGGGGTTCGCGCGATCGCAGCGAGCGAAGGCATGATTATCGCGGCAGAGACGACGGGCAAGTACAAAATGGCGCTGCAAGTCGTCGCCATCGTGCTGCTCATTCTGGAAGGGACAGGGTTGGCGGAACTCGGCAACATGCACTTGGCCGGCACTGTAACCTTGTATCTGTCGTTGGTGCTTGGCTATGTTTCCGGTGGTCAGTATGTGTGGAACTTCTGGAAGCAGGTGGTGGCTAAGGGGCTCTAGCCGGAGGTTAAGAATGTTTCCCGGCGAGGAATGTTATGATCACCTCGCAGGGAACGCCTTTAAGGGCGAATGGTGTCTACGAAGACCGGTCTGTAACTCCTCGGCCCTTCATTCGCTGCGGACGTGCAGAAGTCTTGTGTGAACATCCTGTAGCGCGTGCGGTCTGACTCCTCAGACATTTCTCCCTTGTCCTCGACTCACGTCGGGGCGTACCTGACATGTATTGGAGATGCCGGGTTGTGAGCAGGGTCGAAAGCTTTGCACACACCTTCGCTCTTATCTGCCTGTTTCTTGTCGTGACTGCGTGTAGCGACAGCGGAACGCCGCCGAAGATAGAGGCGTACTCTTATTCCAGTACTCAAGCGGCGCTGCGTTGTGAAGCCCGGGTGCGTGTGGGTCCGGCAGGCGCAACCGACAGCGAGGTCTCCGCTGATGGCATCCGTTATAATGTACGTGCACCGTCCAATTACGATGCCACGTTTGCTCATCCCCTGCTTATAGTCTATGCACCGGCCGGGCAGAACCGTTGGATGTCAGAGCGGTTCACCGGCCTCACTCCTTCAGCCACCGCGGCCGGTTTCGTGGTGGTCTATGCAGATCACCGACCGCTCGGCATTGCCGCCATCGAGCAGCTCAGTAGGATTCCTGGCCTCGTCACAAAGCAGTGGTGCATCGACGAGAAGAGAGTCTATATAACCGGCCATTCCGATGGCGGTACCGTGTCGTTGGCGCTCGCCGTGCTCAATCAGACAAAGAGCCTCCCGTCTGGAATTGCGCCGAGTGCCGCCGGTTGGACCGGCAAGGACCTGGAGGCACATCAATGCCGGGCCCCCATTCCAGTCATGATTATGCACAGCGCGAACGACAAGTTATTTCCCGGTTGGGGCGCCCGGACAGGAGCCTGGTGGGCTGCATGCAACCATTGCGACGTCGCGACGACGAAACAAATTGATAGCGGGTGCATCGCCTACCAAAAATGCGCCCTGGGCGGCGCGACGCTGTACTGTGAGGGGACGGGCGGCCATCGCGAATGGCCCCATCTCAATCGATTAATGCTCGACTTCTTCTTGCATCCCGAAAACTACCAATAGCATTCAAGAGTCGCGTTTGCCCCGACCGTTGCGCAAGCAAGCGGCAGCAGTAAGTTTGGTAGGTGTTATGGATAATCAAGGACTCGCCGTGGTTTTCGCGGTCTTAGGGTATCTGCTCGGGGGGGTCCCTTTCGGTCTGGTAGTGTCAAAGGCGATGGGGTTGCCCGATCCGCGGACGGTCGGCAGCAAGAACGTCGGCTTCACCAATGTGCTCCGCGTATCTGGCACAAAAACAGGCATACTGACGTTGTTCGGCGACATGAGCAAGGGGTTTGTGATGGGTGTTGCAGCGAATCAGTTGCTGCAACACGAATGGCTCGTTCTGCTCGTCGCCCTCGCCCCCGTTCTTGGCCATCTCTTTTCGCCCTTCCTGGGATTCACAGGCGGCAAGGGCGTGGCGACGGCATTGGGCTCCGTCCTCGGCGTCGCGCCGTTTATCGGGGTTGTGCTGCTTCTGTTGTGGCTCGGGGCCGTTGCTCTGTGGCGCTACTCTTCCGGCGGGGCGCTCGCCGCCTTCGGGCTCTTTCCACTCATTGCCGCGTTTTCTCGTCCAAGTGTTGCCTTCGTGATTTTCTCAGTCGTGGTGCGCGTACTGACCGTTATGAAGCACAAGGACAAAATCACACGGCTGTGCAACGGGACGGAGAGTAAGATAGGGCAAGGTCGGCCCAGTTGATCCAGTGCTCGCGGAACCCCGAAGTCCAGAAGGTTGCCGCCCGGCAAACCCCGGAAGGATCGCTCCGGGAGGTACGCAAGCAAAACCGAGGGCACCTTGGGGCCGTTTCAATTGACTCTCCGTTGCCCCCTTCGTATAATGCCGGATGTCATCCGCTTTTAACTGTCTTTCCAAACACTTATGGCCCCCTTCATTAAGGCATCTTTCTCAGAGAATTGGTATAAGATCCGCAGGGAGCTAACCCACGCTTTTTCGACTAGGGCAGAAGACCAGGTTTTCACGCTCGAAGATCTTGAATTGCTCCAGCGCGTAGCCGATGTCGTGGTGAAGCGGGGCATGGCTACGCCTGCGACCCTGTTTTTGGAGTCCCTCGGCCCCATGAATTTCCTCGGCAGCCAGGCGCTTCATTTCCTGACCCCCATTCTTGAGTTTGCGTTCGATGTCAAGGAACTGGAACAAGTCGCCCGCCTCCTTGAGCGACGCGACACGATTCCTCGTCTCATCGCTCTCATTGAAGAGAAGTCCAGCCCCCGCGCTCCGCAAGGAGCGTCTGCTCGATGACATACGGCCGTGAAGCGTTACTCGTGCGAGACTCGCGTGATTTGCTAGAAAAGCGGGACTGGTCTACGAGTCCCGCGAGACGCGCCACTCGCGCGACTCGCGCGACGTGGTCGCACATCTCGCACACGTCTTGCGAACGACGAGATAGGAGATACGAGCGACTCGCTCACATTCAGGCAGGTCGTTGATGGCTTCTCAGGAGCCGGCCAAGACCGCGCGCCCCCTCAACGTCATCGTCGCCACAGACTGCGGCAGCACCACCACCAAAGCCATCCTCATCGAGAAACTCGGCGATGAGTACCGGCAGACTTATCGCGGAGAGGCACCGACGACCGTGGAAGCGCCGTTTGAGGACGTGACGCGCGGCGTGCTGAATGCGATTGCCGAAATTGAAGAACTCTCCGGTCGCAAAATTCTCGATGAGGACAAGATTCTCACGCCGAATCGCGCAGCTCGAGGCGATCCTAAGACGGGTGTCGATATCTATATATCAACCAGCAGCGCGGGCGGCGGTTTGCAGATGATGGTGACTGGTGTTGTGCAGAACATGACCGGCGAGAGCGCTCAGCGCGCGGCCTTGGGTGCCGGGGCGATCGTCATCGACGTGCTGGCCTCCAACGATGGCCGATTGCCGCATGAAAAGATTGAGCGCATTAGGACGATGCGGCCGGACATGATTCTGATGTCCGGCGGCACGGACGGCGGGGCGGTGACCCATGTCATTGAAATGGCGGAGTATATTGCGGCGGCGGAACCACGGCCACGGTTCGGGGCGACCTACAAACTCCCGTTGATCTATGCCGGGAACAAGGATGCGCAGGGGCCGGTCCAAAAAATCCTCGGCGAGAAGTCGGCTCTGGAAATGACGGATAACATTCGTCCGGTGTTGGAGCGGGAGAATCTCGCGCCAGCGCGCCACAAGATCCACGATCTTTTTCTCGAACATGTGATGCAACAGGCCCCTGGCTATAAGAAGTTGATCGACATGGCAGGCGCGCCAATCATGCCGACGCCTGCGGCCGTCGGCATGATCATGGAAACGATCGCCATGCGCGAACACTTGAATCTCATCGGTGTGGATATCGGCGGGGCGACCACGGACGTCTTCTCGGTCTTTGAGGGTGTCTTCAACCGGACGGTCAGCGCCAATCTGGGGATGTCTTACAGTATCTCCAATGTCCTTGCCGAAGCAGGGCTGGCGAACATCATGCGCTGGGTGCCGTTTACGATCGATGAACAAACCCTCCGCAACCGGATCAAGAATAAGATGGTCCGACCGACGACCATCCCACAGACGCTCGACGAGTTGCAGATTGAACAGGCCATCGCGCGCGAGGCTCTGCGTCTGGCCTTGATCCATCATAAGTCGCTTGCCACGGGATTGAAGGGTGTGCAACAGGAACGGACGATTTCCGACGTGTTTGAGCAGCAGACCTCCGGCAAGACGCTGATCGACATGCTGAAGCTGGATCTGATCGTCGGCAGCGGGGGGATCTTGTCTCACGCGCCGCGCCGCATCCAATCCATGTTGATGATGGTGGATGCCTATGAACCGCTGGGTTTTACGTGGCTCTCGGTGGACAGCATTTTCATGATGCCGCACCTCGGTGTGCTTTCGACGATCGATGAGAAGGCCGCGACGGATGTGTTCGTCCGCGATTGTATGGTCTATCTGGGCACGTGCGTGGCGCCGATCGGGCAGGGGAACGACGGTGAGCGCTGTGCCGATTACGAAATCACGTTTCCTGATGGATCGGTCGTCAAAGATCAACTCACCTTCGGCGAGTTACGTGTGTTCCCGCTCGCGCTGAGTGAGAAAGCGACAATGACTATGCGACCGGCGAAACAGGTCAACCTCGGCGCTGGGCCTGGGACGCCCGTGACCCGGGAGGTTCAAGGAGGCGTGGTCGGATTGATGCTCGATGGGCGAGGTCGACCCTTGCAACTCCCGGCTGATCAGCGGGCACGCATTGCCGCGCTCACGAAATGGTTCAACGCGGTCGGGCTGTACCCAAAGGGGAGCTGATGGCAAATGGCGTATGGCTTATAGCGCGAGACAGATGGGAAATGTCGCGGATTCTCAAGTTTACAGTTCTTGGACTCTGGCTATGAGCTATAGGCCATTAGCCATTGGCTCTTAGATATGGCCCATTCCTACACTCCAGGTCTCACCGTTACCGATTCTATCGCCATTCAACGGCGGCGTCAGTTGCCGCTACCGGGAACGGTGCTGGTGAAGGTCGGCGATGTTGTGCGGTCGAATCAACCGGTGGCTCGGGCCGAATTGCCTGGCAAGGTCTACCCGCTCAATCTGGCGAATCAGCTGGGGGTCGCTCCCGATGAGATCAGGG
This sequence comes from Nitrospiraceae bacterium, assembly GCA_052389395.1. GTDB lineage: Bacteria > Nitrospirota > Nitrospiria > Nitrospirales > Nitrospiraceae > Nitrospira_D. Next base: position 15,585 of record JBQTHY010000078.1, read on the forward strand.
AGTACTTGGTTAAGAAGGAAGGGGATGCCGTTCACAAGGACGAAATTCTTGCGGAGAACAAGCCGCTGATCAAGTGGTTCAAGACCGAGATTCGTTCGCCCGTGAGCGGCAAGGTGGAATCGGTCTCGACGGTGACGGGGCAGGTGCTGTTACGGGAACCGCCTCGCGTCCTTGAACTCCTCGGTTACATGGATGGAACGATCGCGGAGATCTATCCCAATCAGGGAGTCACGGTCGAAACGACCTGTACCCTCGTCCAAGGCATCTTCGGCATCGGCGGAGAAACCTACGGCGAATTAATTGTGGCCGTCAACTCTCCGGATGAAGCACTGATGCCGACTCATCTGAAGCCCGACATGAAGGGCAAGATCGTTGTCGGCGGGTCGTTTTTGTCGGCTGAGACGATGGCGAAAGCGAAAGAAGTCGGTGTGGCTGGGCTGGTTGTCGGCGGCATTCATGACAAAGACTTGCGGACGCTGTTGGGCTATGATCTCGGCGTCGCGATCACAGGCACGGAACAGGTCGGCTTCACGTTGATCCTGACGGAAGGGTTTGGAACGATCCCGATGGCCCAGAAGACGTTCACGCTGCTCTCTGCCCATACCGGTGAAAAGGCCGCGATCTCAGGGGCCACACAGATCAGAGCCGGTGTCATTCGTCCGGAGATCATCATTCCCCGGAAAACAGGAAGCGTCACGGGATCTTCCACGGCGCCTCCCGAGCGAGGTGGCATCCAAATCGGTGATCCGGTGCGCGTCATTCGCGATCCGCTGTTCGGAAAGATCGGACAGGTGTCGGCGCTGCCGTCGGATTTGCAACAGATTCAGACCGAAAGCCACGTGCGCGTGCTGGAAGTGACGTTTGCCGATGGATCACGCACGATCATTCCCCGGACTAACGTTGAAGTAATCGAAGGATCGTAAGGCGGTGAAGCGTGAAGCGTCAGACGTGAATCGTCGATACGCGCGATCGATTATGCTGAAGCTTCTGCCGGCCTGGTGCCTGTTGATCGGCTCATCGTCGCCTGCGTTGGCTCAAGAGCCACTCTCGCCGCCTCAGGACTTTCAGGTATTCGATACGCCGAGCGACGGAGGGGGCAGTCTCACAATAGTCTGGCCTACCCCTCCCTACGACTCGCAGGAGATCCGCTACCAAGTTCTGTTGAGCGATGGAACGAAGGTCTCCGATCCTTCCACTTTCAAGGTTGTCGCTGAGTTTCCCGCGAACACGCATTACATCAGAGAGTCCAAGTGGCCCTGGTGGACGAGACCCGCCTCGCGAGACCAGCATCAATTCACGCTCAAGAACGGTAAAGGAGTCGAGCTGAAGAACGACACCACCTACCATGTGGCCTTGGCTGTGGTGTCGGGCGACCAGCGTACGTTCACGAGCGCGGTCCAAGCTACGCCCGAGCCGGATTGGATGAACTGGAATCAAATCAACAACCTATTTTTGGCGCTGCTGTTCGGCGGGATCGTCTTTTACGCCATCGGTGTCGCAAAGAAGCGGGAGATTTTCCTGCGGCGCATTCCCGGGCTCGATGCCGTGGACGAGGCGATCGGCCGGGCTACTGAGTTGGGCAAGCCGATCCTGTATCTCACCGGCGCCCACGACATGAGCGATCCCTCCACGATCGCGGCAGCGGTGATTCTCGGGCGTGTGGCGAAGCGCGCAGCCGGTTACGAAACGGACCTGCTTGTGCCCCATCGCGATCCGATCACGATGGCGGTCTGTCAGGAGATCACCAAACAGGCCTATCTCGAAGCGGGGAAGCCCGACCTGTTCAAAGAGGACGCGAACTTTTTTATCACGACGGATCAGTTCAGCTACACGGCGGCGGTCGACGGCATCATGCTGCGGAAGAAGCCGGCCGCGAACTTTTTCATGGGCGCCTATTTTGCCGAGTCGTTGCTGCTCACGGAAACCGGCGCAAGCACGGGGGCCATCCAGATCGCCGGGACCGACTCCGATCACCAGCTTCCATTCTTCGTGACGACCTGCGATTACACGTTAATCGGAGAAGAACTCTATGCTGCGAGCGCCTACCTCTCGCGAGAACCCATTCAAGTCGGAACCTTGCGAGGACAGGATATCGGCAAGGCCCTTATCCTCGGCGTGCTGGCCGTGGGAACTCTTCTCGCGACGGCGGCTGCGGCGCTCGATACCCAGTGGCCTCAACTGTTTCTGGATGTCTTTAGGGACGTGAAATGATTCTTTTCCGCCGACAAATGCCGCTGCTGATCGCGCTGATCAGCGGACTGGTGTTCGCCGCGCAGTACTATGTACCGCACCCGGCCTCTGAACAGCTGTTGACGTCGGTGACGAAGTGGCTCCAGATCATCGGGGGCTTTGCGCTGATCTTAGGCGTGAGCAGCTTGTTCCATGTGCATGCCGTCAAGATCCGGCGTAAGGAAGCCGGATGGGGCTACAGCTTTGTGCTCTACGCCGGCATGGTTGGCACGATTGCGTTAGGCTTATGGTCCAACGGGAAAGAGGCTATCGACGCCACGCTGACGGCCTTCGGTTGGATCTACAGCTACCTGATGGTGCCGCTACAGGGCACCATGTTCGCCATCCTTGCGTTCTTCATCGCCTCGGCCGCCTATCGCTCGTTCCGCGCAAGGAGTCGGGAGGCTGCGGTGCTCCTGGGGGCGGCGATCATTGTCATGATGGGGCGCGTGCCGCTGGGCGAGTACATCCTGCCGCTGAGCGGCGACGTGTCTCAATGGATCTTGAACGTGCTGAATGCCTCGGTAAGACGGGCTATTCTGATCGGCGTCAGTCTTGGCAGCGTGGCGCTCTCCTTCAAGATTATCTTCGGCGTCGAGCGATCGTATCTGGGTGGCGGTAAGGAATAGCATGCGCGAGAGGTGCGCGAAGTGCGCGACTGGCGAGACTCGGGAAAACCAAGTTTCTGATTCGTCGCGCTTTTCTCGCAAGTCTCGCGAGTCTCGCACGAAGAACGCGTCACGCGTCACGGTGGTTTCATGACTTTTGCCGAGCGTATGCTCAAAATCGACCGGCGGATCATCTTTCTCGTGATCGGACTCTGCACATTACTTCCGTTGCTCTACCCGGTCGGTCTGCCGATTAAGATTTCGCCGGAAGTGCGCGGCGTCTACGACTACCTCGACTCGTTGCCGGAAGATTCCGTGTTTCTGATGTCGCTCGACTTCGATCCGGCCTCCAAGCCCGAATTGCATCCCCAGTCCGTTGCGCTCCTCCGCCATGCGTTCCGAAAGAATCTACGCGTGATCGCGATGACATTGTGGGTCAGCGGCACCGGCTTAGCCGATCAGATCATCACACAGGTTGCTCTCGAGACGGGGAAGGAGAACGGGAAAGATTACGTGTTTCTCGGGTGGAGCCCCGGAGGCACGGCAGTGATCATCAATATGGGGCAGGACCTGTACAGCGCCTTTCCCGCGGATTACAACGGCAAGTCTACCAGGGGACTGCCGGTGCTCCAAGGCATCACCAGCCTGCGAGACGTGAACTATGCCGTCAGCCTGGCGGCGGGGAATCCCGGTGTCGAAGCCTGGTACGTGTTCGGCAAGGACAAATACAAGTTTGAACTTGGCGGCGGTTGCACGGGCGTCATGGCGCCGGGGTTGTATCCGTTGTTGCGGAGCGGGCAGATCAACGGCCTCATCGGCGGCCTGCGGGGCGCGGCGGAGTACGAAAGCCTTATCGGCCAGAAGGGCAAGGCCGTTGCCGGCATGGATGCGCAGTCGGCGACCCATTTTGCGATCATCATGCTGGTGGTCGTGTGTAACCTGTTCTATCTGTCGTTGCGGAAGCAGCAAAGTTGAGGTTACAGCCAAGCTTGAGTGATCCGGCTCTATTCATCTTGACCCTGACCTCAACCAGAGCCTCATCCTGAATTTATGGAGTCGGTGTAATGCCGATTGAAACGATCATCGGGGCATGGGTGGCGACGGGGCTCACCCTGTTCATCTTCTCGTTCCTCTACACTGACAATCCGTTGTTCAAACTGGCGGAACATCTCTATGTCGGCGTGTCGGTCGGGTACACGATCGTCAAGACCTACGACACGGTGATCGTGCATCTCATCTGGACGCCGATCGTCGAGAAGAATGAGTGGACACTCTTGATTCCAGTGGCCATCGGTCTGCTCATGCTGACGCGCTATGTGCCGAAAGCTGCCTGGCTGTCCCGCTACGCGTTTGCCTTCATCGTAGGGGTCGGGTCAGGACTCGCGATTCCGCGGACCATCTCGTCCTTTATCCTGAAGCAGATCGAGGATACGGTCCGTCCATTGATGACGCTGGTACCGGGAGAAGGTTTGTCGTTCACCTGGAATCTGCTCAACCCCGCCAGTAGCTTGAATACCATCATTATTCTGGTCGGTGTCAGCTCCGTGCTGTTTTACTTCTTTTTCTCCGTTGAGCATACGGGGCCGGGGAAGGCGGTGGCTCGTACAGGAATCCTCTTCCTCATGATCGCTTTTGGTGCCGCGTTCGGCTATACCGTGATGGCCCGTATGTCGCTCTTGATCGGTCGGCTGACGGACTTGATCGAGTTCTCCGAGGCGTCCTACGGCCGTCCCACCCTGTGGCTGCTGCTCCTGACGATCGGAGCTTTGGTGTTGATGAGCCGCCGGTCCGGCACTCCGACGAAAGGAGACTAGGTCTCTCTGGTCTTTCTGGTCTATCTCGTCTATTTGGTCTGTCACGTTTGTTTAAACGAAACTGACCAGAGCAACCAGATAGACCGAATAGACCAGATAGACGAGACGGACCAGACAGACCAGACGGACCAGACAGACCAGCTCAGCGGGTTGCAGCCTCTTCTGTCCCTCACTTACAATGTCCTCCGTATGACGACCAGCGCCGCCAAAGACCCCAAACAGTACCCCGTCCTGCGCAACCTCCAGTTCTCTCCCATCAAGAAAGGGGAGGAGCAGTATCTGGTACTCTGGGATCCGACTGGGTTGGGGAACGAGAAACTAGTCCTTCCTCTGAACTATTTCTTCATCCTTCAGCATTTCGACGGCGAACATTCCTTAGAAGATATCGGCGCGTTGTACCTTAAACGGTTCGGCGAGTTTCTCATGCCGAACAAGGTCGAACAGCTTGTGGTGGATCTCGAGCAGAAACTCTTTCTGGAGGGTGATCGGGCCGAAGCAGCGCGTCGGCAAGTCCGGGATGAGTATCGGCAAAGCCCGCTTCGCAAGGCAGCCTTTGCCGGGCGGAGTTACGAAGCCGAAGGAGCCAGGCTCGTGGAACAGATCGAGGGGTTCTTTACATCAGAAGAAGGACCGGATTTCAAACCGTCCGAGAATCAAGGCAAAACGATCAAAGGGTTGGTCGCGCCGACGTACGACCTCAAACAGGCTGGGCCTGTTTATGCGTGGGCATATAAGGAATTGCAGGAAGCGTCGCAGCCGGATCTCTACGTGCTGTTGGGAACCGCATACGCGGGGCTGGAATCCTTCTTTGCCCTCACCGACAAAGACTTCGAAACTCCCTTGGGGATCGTCGCAATCGACCAGACGCTTGTCGGAACGCTGAAGACCCAGATGTCGCAGTACTTCGAGGAGGATTTCCGTCACCAAACGGAACAAGCGATTGAATTCCAACTGCCGTTTCTTCAACATCTGGTGGGCTCGAAGAAACGCATCACGATCGTGCCGATCCTGACCTCTTTTTCAGCATCGAGTCTGTGTGACACGACCCTGCGTGAGTCCGTGGAGCATTTTCTGACAGGGTTGCGAGCATTGTTGATCGCCACGGGCCGGGATTACTGTGTGATCGCCGCGGCAGAGCTGGCGCATCTCGGCATGCGGTATGGCGACTCATCGCCCCCGACCGACTTCTCGTTTCATCGATCCATGCAATGTGATCTGGAGATGCTCAAGCCCGTTGAGGAAATCAAGCCAGACGAGTTTGCGGCCTATATTCGGAGAGAGAACGACCAGCGTCGAATATCGGGTTTCTCGCCCATCTACTCACTGCTACGATTGATCGAGGCGGGAAAAGGGCAGGTGCTGCGCTACGACCGCGGGATTACCGACCAGTTCAACTCGACCGTCACCTACGCCAGCATGGCATTTTTCTAAGGGGAGCTTATAGCTGATAGCATATCGATGATGGCACAAGCCGAGAGTTCTTAGATCTCGTGCTATACGCCATTTGCCATCAGCTCTTCAGCTATTCTTTGACCGTCACCTTCATCGTGATGGGCTCCAGCGGGTTGTCGGCCTGGTCGCGTGCGGCGGCGACAATCGTGTCGATGACTTCAATCCCGCGAAACACCTCCCCGAACACCGTGTAACGCCGGTCGAGTCCGCTGTTGTCTCCCACGCAAATAAAGAACTGTGAGCCGTGGTCGTTGAAGTCGCGGGTGCTGTTGCTCTCGCGCGGCATTTTGGCCATCGATAGGGCGCCGCGCTTGTGCGGCCGGTCGTTCGGTTCTGGTGGAAGAAAGTAGCCGGGTCCTCCTGTCCCGTGGAGCGTGCGGTCGGGGTTCTTGCTCAGCGGGTCCCCGCCTTGGATGAGAAAGCGCGGCACGACGCGGTGGAACGTCGTCCCATCGAAGAAGCCCATCTTGGCGAGGTTGATGAAGTTCTCGACATGGCGCGGGGCATCATCGGGATAGAAACGAATCGTGATCTCCCCAAACTTGGTGGTAATGGTGGCGCGCGGGTCTTTTTTCTGAAATCGCATCGTCATTGAATCAATCTAGCAAGGGCGTATCGTGGGAGGCAATGGTCAATTTTCAATGCTCAATGTTCAATCTAATACTGGCCTAAGCGACTGACCATTCACCATTGAAAATTGACCATTGAGCATTCATGATTCGCCGTTCTTTTGAAGCCCTTTGCCTGGGTCGATGTTCAGCCACAGAATGCCGCCGACAAAGGCGAGAAGGGCTGCGGTTGCGAGAGAGGCTGGCCAGCCCCAGTGCTCGGCGATCCAGGGGGTGACCGTGGGGGAGATGGCGCCACCGATATTGGCGCCAGTGTTCATCAAGCCTGAGAGACTTCCAGCATGGGCCTTGGAGAGATCGCTCGTCGAGGACCAGTAGGCGCCGATCGTGAGATAGAGCCAGCCGGCCCCCAGCGACAGGGCGGCGATGGCGAGGGAGGGGGATTCCACGAGTGCACCGAGCGCGATTGAGCTGCCCGCCAACGTCATGCCTGCCATGCCGACGAACCTCCGTCCTCGAGTGACTCCGAGGCGCAAGGCCAGGCGATCGGTGGCCCATCCGCCGAGGGGGCACGAGATGAGAATGGCAAGGAATGGGGCGGCGGCGAAGAATCCACCACGCAAGATGTTGAAGCCGCGCACATTTACCAGGTACAGATAGAACCACGACAGATAGACGTAGGCGACATAGCCAAGACAACTGTAGCTCAGCACAAGCCACCAGACAGTGGGGGTCTTTCTCAACGCCGGCCAGGGGATTGTAGGCGACTCGGTGGATGTGCTTCTAGGAGCGACAGTGTAACGCGTACTGATCCATGG
>JBQTHY010000079.1:0-7739 GCA_052389395.1 Nitrospiraceae bacterium
GCGGGCGCAAATCTTCCTCATTTCCTACCTCCTGTGTTTGCCGAGTAGGTCGTCAGAGGGACGACCCCACTGTATTCACAAAAGATCACCAAACTCTCACGGATGGATCACATGTTAGTCACACAATAGAGACGGTCACGCTGTGAAATGAGTGAGAGTGAGGGTAGTTCTTAGGAGGTGAGGGTTCCGCCGCAAGACGAACCGGCTCCTGCCGTGCAGCCGTAACAATGGTTGCGCGTGGTGATCCGGCGCTGATTGAGCTGCACCGGATCAAAGTCGCGGATATGCGCGGGGACGCCATGACCGACCGGCAGATCGAGCATCTGATTGAAGTCGCAGTCGTAGAGCGTGCCGTCCCAACCGACAGAGATCGTGTAGCGGCACATGACGCCCGCTGCGGCAGATGGATTGAAGGCATTGGCCAATCGTTCCATATACGACTCATAGTTCCCGCTCTCCACGAGAAACTCCAGAAATCGGCTGATCGGCATGTTGGTGATCGTATAGAGATGGTTGAACGCTACTCCATGGCGAGCCCGGAGCTCCTTGCGAAACTGCGCTTCGATCGCTTCTTGCTTGGGGGGGAGAAAGGCTCCGACCGGATTGCAGACGAGGTTCAACGAGAGCCCGCTGCCAGGCTGTCCGTAGCCGAGTCGGTTGAGAAGGCGGAGCGCCTGGATCGATTTCTCAAACACACCTTCGCCCCGCTGCGCATCGGTCTGGCTTGCGCGGTAATAGGGCAGCGATGCGACGATTTCCACACGATGCTCCGCGAGGAATTCCGCTAAGTCCGCTTGAGATGGAAGGAGCAAGACCGACAAGTTACAGCGATCCATCACATGGCGGTCCAGTGCCCGGCTTTGTTCAACGAGCCAGCGAAAGTTGGGGTTGAGTTCCTGTGCTCCACCCGTGATATCCACCGTCGGAATATCGGTCTGAGCGAGAGCGCGGATGCAATGCTCTGCCGTTTCGCGGGACATGTGTTCGGTCCGATCAGGCCCCGCATCGACATGACAGTGCCGGCAGGTCTGATTGCAGAGCTTGCCGACATTGATTTGAAAGACGGTGATCCCGGTGGCGCGAAGCGGAAGCAGGCCGATGTGATCGAGTTGCGCTTCGAAGGGCGGGCAGCTCGTGGTTTTTCCGAGCATCTTCAATTGCTCCGTTGGGGAGGCGAGGGAGGAATGTTGTCCCAGCAGGGTTAGCGCCATAGGATTCTTGTTCACAATGCTGTGTTCCGTTTCGGGACCGATCACCGAGATGATCGGTGTGGATCATCGTCGCCGAGAATCAGCAACAGCTTCCAGTAGGGGAGCAGATCACAGCTTCCCCGCTGACCTGCCGGCCCGCGCGATTGATGATCGCGAAATGAGGAGCGTAGCCGTCGGTTTCCAACACGTGAAGGGTCTTGGAACAGATTTCCACCGGCTCGCCTCGGCGATACACATGGTGATCGTCGTCGTCGGCTTCGATAAAGGGACCCGCGAGCATGGCGAAATGACCTCGCCAGTGGCAGGGAGCGTCTGCTGGAAGGATCGCAGTCCATCGGTCATCGGCTCGATCCAGCCACAACGGACTGGGGGACAGGACGAAGTGAGATGCCAACGGAGCCTGGCTCAACAGGCCCACAGCATCCGGCGTGATCGGTTGTGGAATGCCTCGGAGATAGTTCGTGCCGAGTTCATCGACCACTCGGCTGAACGGCCCGCGGAGCGTCGCATAACGAACGTCCGACATGGGCGCACTCGCGGGAAGCTTATACCCTGTTAAGGTGACGGAGAAGAAGTGAATGCCGTCGATCACCTGCCAGGGCGAGGCCTTGACCAGATGAATGCCCAGGAAGCCGGCCCCTGCCATCCCCGCGATATAATCGGCGAGCGTCAGCGCTCCCGAAAGGCAGCTGCCCCACTTGTCAACATCATGCACTAAATATTGTGGAACAGGTTGGTCGGCCACGATGTCGGAGATGGTAAATCGTCCATCTGGCTTCACGACGCGAAACATTTCCCCGAAGACCTTCCGTTTATCCGGCGCCAGGTTGATGACACAGTTCGAAATGATCAAATCCACAGTGCCGTCGCTCACCGGTAGCTCATCCGCCATCCCTTTGCGAAACTCGACGTTGGAGGAAGCGTATCCAAGATTGGCCGCGACGATGGGGGCATGCTTCCGGGCGATATCAAGCATCGTGTCAGTCATGTCGATGCCGATGACGTGGCCAGTAGGGCCGACGAGCCGAGAGGCTTCGAAACAATCGATCCCTCCACCTGATCCGATATCCAACACGGTTTCTCCCCGGGAGACAGTCTTGAGTCCGGCTGGTGTCCCACACCCATACGAAATCTTGAGGACCTCTTCGGGAATAAACGTTTTCAGCTCCGCAAAGTCATAGCTGGTCGGACAACACAGCTGCTCACCCGTTGACGCAGCCCGAGCATAGCGATCGCTGACTTTTTGGGTGATTTCATCTATGGGCATAGCGTCCTTCCACACCCTGCCCCTTCTTAGGGGGATGCTCTCACAATGGCTCAGACTGACAGACACCTTCTTGGTTCATCGGCGACGACGATAGGGCGGCTGGATGAAGTCAAAACATGAACTTCAACCCAACGAGGTAAGCCTCATTGCCATTTGGCTTCTCGAACGCTAACTTTCTGGTCCAGCGCACTTCAGCTAGGGTTGGAGTTTCCGTCCCGGTTATCGGCGTCGGTACACAGACTTTCATGACTTGTTCAATCATGGGGTCCCGATCCATCAAGACCAACATCCCTCCACTGCTGATGTTCAGGGAAAGCGCTTTCCCACTGCGGGGTGACATAGCAGAGGCTTCTTCTGGTAGAGTTGTCATCTCATACAGAATTGGTCTCAGTAGCGCTGCCCTCTCGTTGTGACTTTTCCGACAATCTGTCATGGGCCGCTCTCACTCTAGCTGTGTCACCTCGTGCCTCCTCTGGAAGGGATAGACTCCCCCGTCCTCAGACGAATCTTGCGAGTGGTCACAACACAACCTGCAGACACGCTGCCCGATCATTTTTCAGGCGCCTCCTGCGAAAAGCCTTCCGTCAGCAAGACTTCGATGACCCGTTGCGTCTGGTCATACCCTCCCTCGCCGACCCGCACATAACGGACCACTCCTCGTTTATCGACGAGGTACATCGCCGGCCAATAGCGATTGCCGAAGCGATTCCAATTAACGAAATCGTTATCCACGGCCACGACGTATCGGATGCCGTGATCCCTGACATAACGTGTCACGGCATCGATGTCCTTTTCGTATGCAAACTCAGGGGAATGGATGCCGATGACCACGAGTCCGCGATCCGCGTACTGCTGATGCCATTGCTTCACTTGGGGTTCCACATTTCGGCAGTTGTAGCAGCCAAAGGTCCAGAACTCGACCAAGACCACTTTGCCACGAAGATCCCTTAACGATTGAGGCTCCGAATTGATCCAGGCCGAGCTCGTGATTTCCGGCACTGGCATTCCGGTCGCGGCCTGGGCCTCCTGAGGCGAGTTCACGTACTGGACGATGGTTCCCAATACGACTCCGACTATTGCGACTACACCTCTCCATAAAAGGCCTCTGTGAGCGTTGGTGATCTCTTCGTTCATGATGTCCTCCACCCGCTTATTTCGTCATGTTCTTCTCCGCTCCCATCATCGTCTCTTTCTTGTCCATCATCGCATCGCCCGCTTCCATCGTTGCTTTCCCCAGGGAAGCGCGGCCGATTTCCACATTGAACTTCTTGCACCAAATCACCACGCTGTCGTACTCCTCCAAATTAACCGTGCCGGGAATCGGGAAATCGACCATCCCGGAAAATTGGTTCAGCTTTCCCAGCTCTATTCCAGTGCGATAATCACCGTTTTTGGCAAGATACACCCGGCCATCAGGTACCTGATCCACGCGAATGTCTGTCAGGCTCAGAGTCTTGCGACCATTCTGATCCTTGGTCACGGAGGCCGTCCCGGCTGCGTGATGGCTACCCGCACCCGCCAGCATGCCGGTGCGGATCGGCGCCATCTTTCCTTCCATCATTTCGGTCTTCTGCTCCATCATCGAGCCGTCTTTCTGCCCCATCATCCCCTTGTCCGTCTTCGTCATGGAGCGATCGTTGGTCATCGCCTCGTCCTTCTTCATCATCGCCCCTTTTGAGTCCTGCATCGTTCCGGCGCAGGCCGGAAGGATCGCAAAGGGCACGCCCATCAGTCCCAACACAACGACCATCCTCTTTATGCTGTTCATATTATTATTCATTGCCGATCCTCCTTGTTCGTGACGATTCTGCCATCTTGCTCGGGTGAACTCGATCGCTCCGTCATGGGATACGAGAGAGGTCGAGGCCGCTTCCCAGATCATTCGCCCGAGACTGTACAGAGCGATTGTTCACGATAATCAGGTCCGTTACCTCGCCGCAGATAACACAACGCCACGCCCGATTATTTTGGATACTGCTGTCCAGAAGATCGAAGAACCGATCTTCCACCATCAGGCCCTTACAACGTTGACACATCATCGATGCCTCATTTCGTTTCGCCATTCAGGACGCATGAGGGACATACATCGAGCGAAGGCGTACAGTCTCATCGTCCCCTGGTATCCCGCTCGGCATCGCTCCCACCTCGAGAAAGCGTTCTCCAGCTCTACCTTGCGCGAAGATTAGCCTACAGAAATCACATCGGTCTCACGAAAAGATCAAATTTCGATCACGATCCATTCACTGAGGAGCCGAAGCGTTCGATTTGGGGCTGGTAGTGGGCAGTTGAAAGGTGAGTGTGGTGCCGCGTCCGATGGTACTGCTGACTTCAATGGAACTTCCGTGAAGTTCGAGTATCCGAGCGGTGATAGCGAGGCCAAGCCCGGTTCCGTCTGATCGTCGCTGCTTGTCACTGCGATAGAATCGATCAAAGATATGGGGGAGATCATCCTGATGAATTCCGCAACCCGTATCTGTCACCCGGATCGTGACCGCATCCGGTAAGGAGATCAGCGCAACGGTCACGGTCCCGTTTGCGGATGTGTAGCGAAGGGCGTTTTCGATCACGTTTTGAAGCGCTCGCTCGATCATGCCGATATCGGCGAACACGAACGGAAGATCCGCTCGGAAGTCCGTTTGGAGCCGGATCTGCCGCTTCTCCGCAGTAAGTTGAAATTTTTGTGTCACGTCCTGCACCAGTTCGCCCAACGAGAACGGCTCGCAGTGAAGCTGCATCTCCTGCGAGTCGAGTTTCGCCAGCTCGAACAGTTCACTCACCAGATTCCCTAATCGCTCGCTTTGCTGAGTGGCGATTTCCAGAAAGCGCCGTCTTTCCTGTTCCGTCAGCGTGTCCTCCTTCATCTGCAAGGTTTCCAGATACCCTTGTAGAGACGCCAGCGGTGTACGGAGGTCATGAGAGACATTCGCCACTAGTTCCCGGCGCAGCGTATCGTTCTGCTTGAGCTTCTTCAGTTGTTGCGTGATGCGGCGCGCCATGCGGTCGTATGTCATGCCGAGCCGATCGATTTCATCTCCCCCCTGTGTACCAATGAAGCCGGCGTCCATACGAGACGCCGGATCGATCTGTGCACAAAAATCATCTTTTTCAAACACGTCCGCGGCTGCGACGAGCTGCCTGACCTTTCGCGTCACGACGTTGAAGAGAAGAAGACCGGCCGCCAACGCAAACAACAAACCGATGGCCGAGGCCCACAGGCTCAATCTCAAAATATAGCTGCCTTGGAGCATCGTGACTACCGAATCATACTCCTCGCCTCCGAGCACAACGTACAGATAACAGTCCGGTTGTCCTTGTGCCGGAACCAGAGAGGCGGAGAAGATCTTTTTCTGATTAAGGTCACGAGGATCGTCGCCGAGGATCGGAAAACCGCCGGACTCGTTCAAAAATCGTTTCACGGGTTCCAGAGAGACCGTCCTGCGTTTCACCTTTCCCGGCGGAGCGGAAAATGCTTGGATGGTTCCGTTCGCATCGAGCAGATACGCTTCGATATTGGGATTGATGACCATGAGGATATGGAACACTTCCTTGAGGGCTTCTTGATTGACGTGCCCGTTCGCTACCAAAAGGTTTTCAGCAACCAACTGCTTGGCTAGGGAACGATTGAGCTTCTGATTCACTTCCTGAATGTACATGCGGGTGGTGAAGAGGGTCAGCAGGACATACAGGACGCCGACAGAACAGAACAGTCCAAACAGAATCGCCGCTGACTTTCCGTAAAGGGTCTTCAACATCCAGCTATCCCTTGGATAGATCTTCCAACTCTGTGAACTTGTAGCCGACACCCCAGACCGTCAACACGTACCGAGGGTGGGCAGGATCGTTTTCGATCTTGGCCCTCAGCCGGTTGATATGAGAGTTCACGGTGTGTTCGTAGCCCTCGTGCGCATACCCCCACACCAGATCGAGAAGTTGGGAGCGTGTATAGGCTCGACCGGGATGTTGGGCAAACTCAAGCAGGAGATCAAACTCTTTGGCCGTGAGGTCCACTGGTTTCCCGCAAAGCGTGACCTTGCGCTTTTCAACGTCAATAGCCAGATCGCTTGCCTGGATTGTTTTCCGCGTCGACGGGGCCGACTGTGATTCAAGCGCTTCAATGCGGCGGAACAAGGCTTTCACGCGGGCAAGGAGTTCCCTGATGCTGAAAGGCTTGGTCAGGTAATCGTCTGCGCCGACCTCCAGGCCCAGCACACGATCCAGTTCTGTTGACTTGGCCGTCAGCATCAAGATGGGAGTGTAGTGAGGTTTGGCCCGCAGGGTTCGGCATACTTCCAATCCTTCTATCCCTGGAAGCATCAGATCGAGAATGATTAAATTATAAGGTTTGGAGAGGGCTTGCTTGAGGCCAGACACGCCATCATGCGCCAATTGTACTTCATAACCTAGATCATGCAGGTGAAGTTCCACGAGACGCGCAATATCGCGGTCGTCTTCAATCACGAGGATTTTTCGAGGCATCGCGCTTTGCCTGTGTTGTGTTGGCCCCCATCTACCCTCGTTGTCAGGATAACAAGCGATTGTCACAAAAGCATCACGGATGAGGGGGACTATTGATTCGGGCACCAAATATTGAACAGGGTAGGTATCGGGCCGGGACTCCAGTTTCGGGCAGTTTATTGTGCGGCCTTCTTGATAATAATATCCCCATAGTAGGCCGTGGCGCGTTCCTTGGTGTTATCCGTATCGCTCATGATCGCGACACCGTTGATCATCGGCGGCTCCTCCCCAAACGCCTTCTTGTAGTCTTCGTAAATATTCCGCTCTTCGTCGATCCACATGCCCACCTTCTGAGTTCCGCTCTCGACGATGACCATCTTGGCAAAGTCGGTATAGGCATTCTCGACGATCGTGCCCACCGGTGTCTTCGTTTCCCAGATATAGTTTAAGGCGGCAATGGGAATATCGCCGAACAAGGCCTGCCCGGCTTTGAACTTGAGCTTCTTGCCCAAGCTGACTCGGTCGGGATCGTATTCGAAGGTGATATAGAGCCGGGCAGGAAAATCGTCGCCCTCTTTGAGAGTGACGTCGCTATGCTGAAGCACGTTGTCGATTTTCCAACGCCACCGGACGATCGGGAATTCTTTTGGATCGATCGCTACCGGCTTGATGAGGCCGGAGGCCGAGGCCTCGCTCACTGCCTTGACGATCGTCATACCCTCATCCCTCACGACTTCATAGGAGGTATGTTTGGGAATCTTCTTAAAGGTGAGCGGCTTCCACCCCTCGGGCATTGCCTGCCCGAC
>JBQTHY010000080.1:0-19191 GCA_052389395.1 Nitrospiraceae bacterium
GGGGAGGGATTGCCACTGCTTCGGCCTTGGATCTCAGAGGAAAGGTCGATCGCGCTGCCGTCGAAGCGATCGAATCATTTGTCTCCGCGTATGTCGGTTCCGGACGGTTCCTTGTGACCTTGACCGGGGAACATACCGGGGCGCTGGGAGCGATCCGAGCCCACGCGAAACGCTATCCGCAGATGAGTGTGGTGCAGATCGATGCGCACGGTGATTTGCGTGAAGCCTACCAAGGGAATCCTTTTAGTCATGCCAGTGTCATGGCGCGGGTGGTGGAGGACGGGCTTGCCTTGGTGCAGGTGGGCATCCGGTCGGTCGGCGCCGAAGAGATCGCTCGCATCGGCAAAACGGATCGGATCAAGACCTTCTTTGCGGCGAATATCTTGGATCCCTCAGGTCCCTATGAAGGCAAGGCCTCCAAGTGGATTCCAGACGTCGTCGCGGCCTGCCGGGCACCGGTCTATTTGACCTTTGACTGCGACGGGCTGGACGCGTCAATCATTCCTGCGTTGGGGACCCCGGAACCGGGGGGATTGGGATGGTACGACACGCTCAACCTCATCACCGCTCTTGCGAACGGCCCCGGCATCGTGGGCATGGATGTGAGTGAGATCGCCCCCCTTGAGGGATTTGTCGCACCGCAATTTTCCATCGCGCGCTTAATCTATCGGATTCTTGGCCGCGTTGCCGCCGCGCGAAAACACGTGATGCGTGACGGGTGACGAGTGATGAGCGACGATGAAGATAAAACCGAGTGCAAAGCAGCAAGAGAGTTCTTCCCAGGGAGAGCCCCTTCCTGATTCAACTCGTCACCCGTCACCCGTCACTCATCACTACCCGGCCCTCATACGCATCAACAAGTTTTTCACGGAGCATGGGGTTTGCTCTCGGCGTGAGGCGGACCGCTTGGTTGAATCGGGTGCCATCACGATCAACGGTCGCGTGGCCAAACTGGGCGACCGGGTGGGCCCCCGGGACGTCATCGCCCGCGAGGGGCAGGTCATTTCCTGGGGCAAGGCGCCCGTCTACATCAAATATCATAAACCGGTCGGTGTCACGACGACGAGCGAGTCGCATGTTGAGCGGAACATTATTGGGGAAATCGGATATCCCGAGAGGATTTTCCCGATCGGACGGCTGGACAAGGACTCGTCAGGCCTCATTCTCCTGACGAACGACGGCGACATCGTGAACGAGGTACTTCGCACGGAGTTCGGCCACGAGCGGGAATATATCGTGGGGGTCGATCGTCCGTTCGACCAATCGTTCCTGGACCGGATGTCCCGCGGGGTGACGATTCAAGGAAAAAGGACGAAGCCGTGCCTGACGGCCCCCCTCGGGCGCAATCGGTTTCGTATCGTCCTCACCGAGGGACGCAACCGACAGATCAGGCGAATGTGTCAGGCGCTCGGCCTCCGCGTGACGAGCCTTCACCGTATCAGGATCATGCACATTACGGTCAAGGGACTGGGCGTCGGAGCGTGGAAAGAACTGACCGCCCAAGAACGAGAGCAGTTGCTGGTGACCCTGAGCCATTCCAGAACCTAACCCGTGGATAGCCTCCGCCTTGACCGTGCCGGTGGGAGTCGCTAAGGTGGATATTCTGGTGCGTGCTGAGGAGTCGGGTTCAGGGACCAGGGAAGGAGACAGGTGTTCATGAGTCGGACAGGGCGAAAATCGAGTCGGTTTCAACAGAAGGGGCGCCGCACGATTCAGGATGGCAAGCCGGTCGTTGGAGTATTGGGAGGGAGTAAATCCGATTTCTCCATTTTGGAAAAAGCCGTGGCGATTCTGGCTGAACTGGATATCCCGTATGAATTCTTGGTTGTCTCCGCTCACCGAACCCCAGACCGGTTGTTTGAATACGCCACGACTGCGTCCGGTCGCGGTATCGAGGTCATCATCGCCGGGGCCGGAGGTTCAGCGCATCTTCCTGGAATGTTGGCTGCCAAAACTCACCTTCCGGTGATCGGCGTGCCTATTCCAACAGATCATCTTCGCGGCCTCGATTCCTTGCTGTCGATCGTTCAGATGCCCAAAGGAATTCCCGTGGCAACCGTCGCGATCGGCGGGGCTGAGAACGCCGGGCTGCTGGCGGCGCAAATTCTCGGCGGGCGCCATCCGGAGATTGCCGAGCGTGTAAAGAATTATCGTGCGACCCAAACGGAGAGTGTGTTGAATTCTCCCGAAGCCAAGGGAACAAGTCTGGATAATCTCGGAGCCGATGAGGCGAGTCGGCAGTCGTGACCGAAAAGATCCTCGAACCTGGATCAATCCTTGGCGTGTTGGGTGGGGGGCAGCTGGGGGCGATGTTTGCCGGTGCGGCGCGTCGGATGGGGTATCACGTTGCAGTGTGGGATCCGGATGCCGATGCCCCTGCCCATCAACTCGCAAGTCACTCATTCACCGCATCTTTCTCGGATACGGCCACCCGCGTCCAATTTGCGCACACCGTTCATGCTGTGACGTTTGAATGGGAGAATGTGCCGGCTGAACTCTGTGAGTGGCTGGCTCAGCACCGTCAGGTTCGCCCTTCCGGTGCCGTGCTCCGGATCATTCAGGATCGGATCGAACAAAAGCAGTTCCTGCGGTCCAGCCGCCTCCCCGTCCAGCCTTTCACCTCGATTGAGTCGCCCGATCAACTAGCAGAATCTGTTCAGAAGCTTGGTGTTCCGGTCGTATGCAAGACGGCGACGACCGGCTACGACGGGAAAGGTCAGTGGATCCTTCGCCGGAACTCCGATGTCGTGGAGGTTGAGCAGGCATTGCGGACGATCGCCAAGCCAAGCCTCAAATGGATTCTGGAAAAATTCGTGAATTTTGAGCGGGAACTCTCTGTCCTTCTAGTACGAGGGGAGGAAGGAGCGTGCCGGGTCTATCCTGTCGTAGAGAATCGGCATGAACGGGGTATCTTGCGCGGGACGTTGGTACCGTCGACTGTCTCTTCTGACGTAGCGGCGAAAGCCGCAGACCTCGCAAGCCAAGCCGTGACTGCATTGAATGGCGTGGGAGTCTTTTGTGTCGAATTTTTTCAATCCGCAGGCGGCGACCTCCTTATCAATGAAATTGCGCCACGCCCTCACAATTCCGGTCACTACACTCTGGATGCTTGCAGCGTGTCACAGTTCGAACAACAGGTGCGCGTCGTTTGTGGTATGCCGCTAGGCGAAGCGCGACTATTGAGCCCGGCGGCGATGGTGAATCTCATCGGCGAAGAGGTTCGATCCGTTTCGTCCAGCCGCGGTTTCTATGATCTACTTTCCATTCCAGGGGCCGTGCTTCATCTTTACAGCAAGCGGGTCGTTCGTTCCGGCAGGAAGATGGGCCATGTGACATTTCTCGCCGATCGGGGCGAGGTGGCAGCGGAACGGGCTCGCCAGTTCATCTCACGTCTCGCGTAAGGCTCTCTCCTGGTTCGTTCCCCATAGAAACCGAGAAAACCCCGCAAAAGGTGATGACCTCCGTCCGCTATAGGTGCGGCCACCGTTCCATTTTGTCAGCCCCCTGGAGGCTCCTGGGTCCGAGAAGAGTCAGGAGGATGACAAAATGCCCAGCAAACGGGGCAATTTGGGCCGAGGGTAGGGGTATGGAACTTGCTGAATCCTTAGCATGCCGTTGTGCGGGGGAGTACCAACGACCATGTCATCTCATTCCGTTCAAACGGATCCCACCCCGGCATCCGTCGGGCTCTATCGATTGCTTAGAAATCCGCGTTCGCGCTATCTACTGCTTCAGAGCTTAGTCAGCATCATCCTGTCCTATGAATTGCTCTTCGGTTCCAACTCCATCATCAGCCGAGTCATGAGCGAGAGTCTGGTGGTTGGATTGTGGCTCTTCATTGCCTTCATGACAGTGCTGCCCCGGGCTGTGCTGGAAGCCGCCTGGCTCAGTGCCGGACTAGTGTCCTTCGATACGCTCTTGGTGACCGCCACGATCTACCTCTCCGGCAACGCCAGACCGGATCTCTATATTGCGTATTTCGTGCTCATGCTGGTTGCGGCCTCCGTGAGACGGCTCAGTTACCTGTTGGGCCTGTCCATGCTACTAAGTGCGGGCTATGCGGTGGTGCTCTATGAAGGCATTATTCAGAGCGGTACCATCGCCGCAGGACAGCTGCTCGGTATTCCTGTGCTCCTGGTGATGGCTGTGTTCTACCGAGTGGCGCTGGAGTCCTCTGCGGTCGCACAGGAGGAGAAGTTGACGTTATTGAAAGATGTGGAGGAGTTGAAGAAGACCGAGAACGAATTGCAGGTCACGAAGGCGCAACTGGAAGTACGGATCAAGGGACTGAAGGAAGACCTGACCAAGGCAAACGCCAATCTCCTCGAGGGGCAAACTGTGCGACAAGGACTGGAGCGGCAACTCCAGTACGCTCAAAAGATGGAGGCAGTTGGCCGGGTCGCCGCTAGGATTGCCGATGAATTTGGGGCACTCTTTTCCGTAATCGGCAAACAAACGGGCATGATGTTGTCTCGCCTGCAACCAGACGATCCTCTCAGAGATTCTGCTGATGAACTCTTCAAAATGGGCGAAAAGGCCGCGTCGCTCACGGCCCAACTCATTGCACTGAATTTCAAGAATCGACAAGTCCGACCAGTGTTGTCCGTTCACGGCGTGTTCTCTGATTTGCACAGCACGATCGAGAGTCTCCTGCCCGACCACATCGAGCTTGTGGTGCAGCTAGACAAGTCGATGGCCTATGTCGAGGTTGATCGCGAAGAGCTGGAAAATCTCCTCTTCCAACTGGTTGTCAACGCGAGAGATGCAATGTTGAGTGGGGGGCGCCTGTCGATTGAGGTCAAACCTGTTGAGGAGAGCTCCCAATCGGCCCGATCCGCAGTGTTTGGGAATCAGAACCAACAGGTCCTGATTCAGATCAGCGACACCGGCACCGGTATGAACCTCGATACCCAAGCCCGCATGTTTGAGCCCTTCTTTTCGACAAAAGAAACCAGCATTGGTCTTGGGCTCACGGCAGTCTACGGGATTGTGAAACGGAACGGAGGCACGGTGGAGGTCGAGAGCCGACCGGGACATGGTACGGTGGTTCGGGTGTCTTTCCCCGCCATGCCCGCCCCGGCTGCTTGGGAAGAAATGATTCCGAAAACCATCGTGGCCAGGGGAGATGAAACAATCCTGCTCGTGGAAGAAGACGAAATCGAGCGGAAGCTGGCACTCTCCGCTCTACGGCGGCACAAGTACCACGTGCTGGAAGCATCCTCGTCGGTGGAAGCGCTCATGGTCACGCAGCACTACAAGGGAACCGTACACCTCGCCGTTAGTCCGTTGGTGATGACCGAAATCGGTGGACGTGAACTCGCCCGCAGACTGTTGAGCCAACACCCGACCATGAAAGCCATTTTTGTCTCCAGCTACGACGATGAAACCATCCTGCATCACCGAATCAATCGGCGTTTTGTCCTGCAGCATCCCTATCGTCAGGCTGGATTGATCGAGAAGGTCCGGGAGGTGTTGGATGCAGCGTGAACGCCAGCTTGCCCGCTTGATTCAGGAACCACAGGCGTTCGTCAGTCATGCACGGACAGGGCGCGGCTTCCACGCACTCGTCGGTTTCTCCAAGCCGTGCGGCGGCTCAACGTTAGCCCTGAGCGCAGCCTCGCCCCTGCGGGACAATTTCGAAACTCGCAGCGTAGACTATTGACGCTTCCTCAACGAGCCGGGCGAGAACAGTATTGTCAGCCATCCCACCTGCGTGAGCGGCCAGACGAGAAAAACGGCACGTCCGGCCGTTTGAATAGTCCGATCAAGGCCATCCCTGCGACAAACCCTCCGATGTGCGCGAAGAAAGCCACGCCGCCTCCTGTGGCGCCGACACTCATTCCACCGCTGACCAGCTGCGTCACGAACCACATTCCCAATACGATGCCGGCTGCGATGCGGGTCATCCCGATCCCTGGCATCAAGACCAGCACGTGGGCATGCGGGAATAACAACAGATAGGCGCCGAGCACTGCGGAGATGGCTCCACTGGCTCCGACCATTGGGATCTGTGACGAAGGATCGGTCATGGCATGGCTGAGCGCGGCAAGGATACCGCAGAGGACATAAAAGACGATGAACTTTGCATGTCCCATCACGTCTTCGATGTTATTTCCAAAGATCCAGAGATAGAGCATGTTGCCGATGAGATGCATCCAGCCTCCATGTAGAAACATGCTGGTCAACAGCGTCAGAGCGGCGGGAATGGCGACCGCTGCCTCATCCGGGAATGACGCGTAGCCGAACAGGACGGCGGGGATAGCACCATACTGAAACACGAACGTCTCGCCCGGTTCCCGAGGAAGACTCTCCTGATAGAGGAAGACCACAATGCAGATGGCGATGAACACGATCGTGATGAACGGGGTTCTCTCGGTGGGGGTATCGTCGTGGAGAGGGATCACGGTGGATCGCGCTAGGGAGTCCGGCGACGGTCGATGACGGGGCGCGGCAACGCGGGAGTCGCGGGAAGCGTCCCGTCTGGTCCGAGCGGGACGGAAAACCCGGCGGCATGAGCATGGCCGCCTCCACCGAACGAAACCGCGATCGCGCCGACATCTGTGCCGTTCGCACGTGAGCGCATGCTGAAATAGCGACGTCCGTCGCTATCGTGCCAGATGAGACAGAAGGGATGGTAGGGCGAGAGTCGCTCGCCGATCTGGCTCGTCAGGACCGCGCTTTGCACCGAGGGAACGACTGCGCCTTGGAACTCGACCATCACAGCTTGCGCCACGAGCTTGCCGACCAGCTCATGTTCATAGCGAAGAATCGCGCGGCCTTGCTGCTCCATCGCCCGCTGAGAGAAGCGATCCCACAGGTTGAAATCAAATGGGTAGGAGGCTAGAGCCGCATTGATCTCACGACTTCCTGGCAAAGCCCACGTCCACAAATCCTTGTCCTGAATATACTGGAGTAACCAAGGGGCCGCACTGCCATGGGCCCACTCCCAGCTAAGCACTGCCCCCGACTTGGCTTGATCAAAGTAGGCATAAGGGAGCCCTTCTAGGGCCTTCTCGGCCGTGATGTGGTGGTCCAGGACAAGCAACTCCTTGGTTTCGGTGGCCATGGTTTCGAGGGTCGGCCGCGCATAGGTGAAGTCGACGATGACAACACGGTGATCCTTAAGATCCGACGGAGGAGGATTGCCATGTTTCACGGGCATAAAGCGGGCGTTAGGGAACCGTTTCCAGATGGCCCAGGCTGCCCCAAAGCCATCCGCGCACTCAGCGTGGTAGAGGACGATGTCCGGCGGATTGTGAAACCGGCGTGCGTAGGGTGAATCGCTCATAGAGATATGAGCAGAATAACACGACCAATGCTCTGGACTAAAGGGGGCTTCTTACATCTATCCGATCCGCTGAACCCTCCTGCAGGCAGGTTGTGCGAGATTCAAAGTTGGATCAAAGCCCGTTCAGATGGTTGATGAGCTGCCGGAGTCGGCCAGCGCTGCGCCGATTAAAATCGAAAACGAGTCGCGGCAGGTCCCGCAGGGCCGGCTCATCGAGCTCCTCCTCCAAGGGGCCGCGCAGTTCAAACCGGCCTTCGGTCAGGAGATCGTTGAACTGTTCCTGAATCTGGTCGAGTTGCTTAGCAGAAACGGGTTTCTTCAGGCGCATCGCCATCTGTCGACCGACGAACCGGATAGAATGATAGCGGCGATAGAATCGGACGATATCGTCCACGGCCGCCTCTGCGGAATTCACGATCGTAAAGAGACTCAAATCTTCTTCATTGATCAGTTTCCGATTTAAGAGTTGCTTCCTGACGAAGGCCAACCAATCGTCCCAATAGTCGCAACCCGGCGCCTGGAGGCAGACGATCGGCTGGGGGTCGCTCTTGCCGGTCTGAGCCAGCGTCAGGATCTCAAACCCTTCGTCGTGTGTGCCGAATCCTCCTGGAAAGAGTGCGATGGCGTTTGCCTCTTTTTGGAACATCAATTTTCGGGTGAAGAAGTATTTGAAGGTGATCAGTTTCGAGTCATCGGCGATGGTGGTGTTGGGGCCTTGCTCGAAGGGGAGCATGATGTTGACGCCGAAACTGTTCTCTCGCCCGGCGCCTTCTTGGGCGGCCCGCATAATGCCGTCCGCGCCTCCGGTAATGACCATGAAGCCTTGTTGGACGATGGCCTGCGCGAAGCGGTAGGCCACTTGATAGTTGGGGTCGTCTGGAGGAGTCCGTGCGGAACCGAAGATACTGACCTTCTGCCGGTCACGATAACCGTGAAACACACCGAAGGCATGGCGCAGTTCTTTGACCGCGCGGTTCACGATTTTCAAATCCAGGAGATCGAGGCGCGCGTCATGAAGTTTGACCAGTCCGGTCAAGAGTTCCTTGATGAGCGCGGCGTGCAGGTCGTCCTCCGGATTTTCGAGCAAGGTGCGGACCTGCTGAAGAATCTGGTCTTTCGACAAGACGGGGCGGGATCGAGTCTGGGGTGACTTGCTGGGTGTGGTCATGCATTGTCCTTTGGCTAAGCCATATTACATAAGAGTGGAAATCTTACCAATGGATCGAGTGCTGGTCAAAGGAGATTCGATTCTGTCTGGTGACCTAGGAGAGATCGGAAGGTGGGGGGTAATTCTTAAGCACCCACACTTTGACCCTGGACTGATCAAGCGGAGAGAGATCGGTAAAGTGGATGGCTACACTTGAGGTTGAGGCGATGTGAGGCTCGTTTCCACTACGTGTCAGCCCATGCTCATTGAAGATCGTTCCCCGAACGGTTATGGGACTTGCCAGGTCGGGGAGAGAAAAACTCAAGACGACGGTGGTTCCCGGCAAGAGCAAGGTAGAGGATTCCACCAAAGCGCCGAGATGGCTGAGTTGAATGATGGTGGCGT
Organism: Nitrospiraceae bacterium; assembly: GCA_052389395.1. Taxonomy (GTDB): domain Bacteria; phylum Nitrospirota; class Nitrospiria; order Nitrospirales; family Nitrospiraceae; genus Nitrospira_D. The sequence goes on from JBQTHY010000080.1 coordinate 8,841, forward strand.
GATGCTGGGCCCCTAGAGTGTCCCGATCCATGACGCTGATTGTGGCTGGCACGCTGGTCAAGCATCGTTTTGGAGAGAGAACAAGGTCCCTTGCGGTGAGGACACCGACCGGCTGATCCTGCTTCGTGACGATGAGGATCGGTGTTCCGGTGGACATCATGAGCGCCGACGCATCTTCCACGGCCCGGTCGTATTCGATAAATTGAACCGGTTGTGTCATGATGGTGCGCACTTCGATTTCATCCGGTTCTAGCCCCTGGGCGACCACTTTTTTGACGATGTCGGTCGGGGTCATGAGTCCGAAGCGCGACTCCGTATCCTTGACGAGCAGGCAGGGCATCCGTTCGCGCTCCAAGAGGGAGGCGGCTTCGGTAACCGATACGTCACCAGGAATCTGAACTACGCCAGGTGTCATCATGTGTGCGATCACTGTTGTCTGGTGATTCAGAGCTTTGGACCGTTGGTCGTCCTTACTCAGCATCGCTCAGCCAGGTCCTTTTCTGCCGAAAATCGAGGCATCTGGCCGCCGAGATGTATGCCAAGTATAGCAGAAGGTTCTAACTGCTCCTGTTCCTGGGAAATCGTTGTCATTCAACGGTTTCCAGGCATATACTCGGCACGAATATCGGCTCCTGGTGAGAGGAGTTAAATGGTGGTACTGAGCCCCGTCACCAAAGAATTTCTTCGTCGTCTTGAGCAGATTCCGGTTCATGGGCTCGGCCTTTCGGTCGACGTCTATTCCCCAGACCTCACTAGCTTGCTGCGAGTACTACAACAACGTCAAGTCCCCCCTGCATACCTTGAAGTCTTTCGCGCCACGCCGTCGGCATTGGCCTCGGTGAGGGAACGGGTCGGCAATGGCCTGTTGACCTATCATGGCGAGGGGCTATGGCTGACCCAGCCAGAAGCGGCTGACGATCCTTTGTTTAGACAGGAGGTCTGTGAGGTCGCCGGGCACCTCGAGATGTTGCAGAGCGCCTGGTTGAATCATGAATGCGCGACGAAATACATCGCCGGCTATTCCTACGGAACGTACCTTCCTCCGCTCTATACAGAATCCAGTGCAGAGGTCGTGGCCGACAATACGACGCTTGTCCAGAATCTCCTTGATCAGCACTGTCGTCTGGCGAAGAGGGGTGCGCCCTTGGTGCTTCTTGAAATGTCCCCCCTCACGTACTTCGTAGTGGGAACCCTCCCGATTCCGACCTTTTTCCGCCTTGTGACCGAGAAGGTGCCCTGCGGCCTTGTGCTGGACGTCGGCCACCTCTGGACCGTGTTTCGTTACACGGGGGCCTGGCGAACCACTTCAGCCGCGCAATATGTCGATGCATTCCTTAGAGAGTTCCCTTTAGAACGCGTCGTCGAGATCCATGTTGCAGGGCTCGCCCTCCATGAATCGAGTCTGGCCGTTCCTTCTGAAAAGATGGAAACCAGGATGGACGATTCTCTTCCAGCCTGGACGGATGCGCATGCGGCCCCTATCCCGCCAGTCTTGTTCGAGATGCTGGATCAGATTCTGGATCACCCGCGTCTGACCGGTCTGAAAGGCCTCGCGTTGGAGGTGGATACGAAACCAGAGGGGTTGATTGTCGACGAGTTCACCCGATTCTCTCAGCGCTATGCCAATGTGTTTCCCCAGGTGAAGCCAGACACGAGAGTCTCACATGGCAGAGGAGATACGTCGGTTCGCAGAGAGCCTGTGTCGACTCCAATCAGGCATGCACTCGCAGAAGCCTATGATCGATACGCCCTCTTGGTGACGGGCCGAGCCAAACCTGAAGGTCCCGAATGGATCCATCCCTCGACCTGCACTGAGGAATTAGCAACGTATTGGTCCGTTTACCTTCCCTATGAGATTCTCCACTGGGGAGGCGAGGTGGAGGCTATGTTCCCGGAGTCATGCCGTCGACTCGACGAGCGGGGCGTCCCGCTTTCGCGATTTGTCCCGTTCTGGTTCCGCCAACCTCGGCCCCTGTCCGGCACGTACGATTTCTTTCTCTTGAAGCTAGCGCGGTTCCTTGAGTTTGTTTGCGAAGAGGCGCCGGAACTGGGTGGTATAGCAGAGCGAGAGGCGGATCAACTTCGGCTGGCCTACCATTTTGCCAACGAGCCGGCCGTCTCAGCCCTGGGTGACACGACATGAACTTTTGGGCCGCCCTCCCACGCCCCGTCATCGGTTTGTCACCTATGGATGGCGTGACCGATGCAAGTTTCCGGTACATCATCGCGCGGCAGGGAAAGCCGGATGTGACCTTCACAGAGTTTACCCATGTCCACGATGTGTGTCGTGGGCGGGAGATCCTTTTAGAGACACTCATCTACAGTGAGATCGAACGGCCGATGGTGGCGCAGCTTTACGGGAACGACCCGGACTTGTTTTACCGAGCGGCTCACGCTGCCTGTGAGTTGGGCTTCGACGGACTGGACATCAACATGGGGTGTCCGTCGAAGAACGTGGCGTCATCTGGATCAGGCGCAGGTCTTATCAGGACCCCTGATCTAGCCCACGCCATCTTTCAGGCCGCCAAGCGCGGAATCGAGGATTGGGCAAGTGGACAGACGCTTGAGCAGGTCGGCTTCCAGTCTACTCGGGTTGAGGCGTTTCGACGGTTCAATGAGCAGCGCGGGAGCATGAGTCCCCCGGTGCGGCGGCGGCTGCCTCTTTCCGTGAAGACCAGGCTAGGCTACGACTCGGTTATGGTGGAGGCCTGGGTCGAGCATTTGCTGCGGGAGCAGCCGGCAGTGATCTCTCTCCATGGACGAACTCTCCGACAGATGTATCGTGGCGCCGCGGATTGGTCGGCCATCGCGCGGGCTGCGGCGTTGGCCAGGGGGACGGGGACGCTGTTGTTCGGGAACGGTGATGTCCAAAACCTTGAAGAAGTCGTGCTGCATGTCCGCAATACCGGTGTGGATGGAGTCTTGGTGGGACGGGCCGTTCTTGGAGCTCCCTGGTTTTTCCGTTCGAAGGAACAGGCCCGCGCACTCGCAGCCGAAGCGAACGGTCCTGGTGGGGAGTTATGTGCCAGCGAGCCGATCCCGCTCGATCAACGTTTTGCTGTCTTGCTGGATCATGCGCGACAATTTCAGGCGCTCTATGGCCAAGGCCAATTTCACCGCATGCGCAAACATTTGGGTTGGTACTGCAGGGCATTTCCACGTGCTGCCGCGCTTCGCGCTCGGATGTTTCAGGTATCCTCCGTGAGCGAGCTTGAAACTGTCCTCGCTGACTATCGGGCGCATAAGATTATGGACTCGACCGAGGCTGAGTCTGTCGATGATGTGAGTGCGACGGCATCACGATGCAGCTAGTGCTGGCTTCGACCTCGCCCCGCCGCCGTGAGCTCCTGGCGCTGTTGGGACTTTCATTCGAGGTGTGCTCCCCCACCTTCAAAGAGCACCCGATCGCAGGCCTGTCGCCTCTTGATCAGGTCACGCATTTCGCTCTCGAAAAAGCGCGATCCGTTGCTAGCGGGCGGTCACGGGATCTGGTGCTTGCCAGTGACACGGTGATTGAATTGCATGGCCAACTCTTGGGCAAACCGCTCAATCTTCGCGATGCGCGCGCGATGCTCATTGGGTTGGCGGGCCGATCGCATCGCGTTCATACGGCGGTGGCCTTATGCAGTCAGGGGAAGGGTATTGAATCTGTCGAGGTTGCAACCGCAACAGTGCATATGAAGACGGATGTCAATCAAGCGCTTGACCGCTATCTCGCGACACAGGAATCGTTGGGAAAGGCCGGCGCCTATTCGATTCAAGGACTGGGCGGAGAGTTGATTGAGCGAATTGACGGCGACTATACGACGGTGGTGGGTTTGCCGCTCAAGGTGGTGGCTCGCCTGCTTCTGTCTGCGGGCTATCCGATTCCACATGATGTCGAAGATGTGTATCGACGGAAGCCCTATCCTAACTGGAGTCGGTTCGCGGCTTGATTGCAAGGGGCGGGAGGGTTCCCCTAGAATGCACGCGTTTATTCTCCTTCGGCGAGTACCCGGCAGCTTGCTCCGGGGATCTTCATGGGTACAGAGGACATCATGATTACTCATGGAAACACAAGAGTGGGGGGAGTGGTTTGGCTGGTCGGGGTCTTCGCGATGGGGGTCGGTTCGGTATGGGGCATCGATGTGAAGCTGACTGCTGAAGATGCTCAACAAGCGCTCGAGGCCGGCCGAGCGGCGATGGAAAAAGCCAATATGCCCGAGGAGGTCAAGAGGGTCTTGCAGCAAGCGGCTTTGGTCACCCGCGTGGGAGCTGATCCTGAGAAGGATCCCTGTGGCGCGAGCGCGATTCTTCGCACCAAGCGCTATCGGCTTGAAGCGTTTGGTCGGCAGGAAGCGGTGGAATCCAAGAAGCGAAAGATGGACGTGCGCATGCCCGAAGAGTTCATTAGGAAAGTCATGGACATGCCCAATATGGAGGTCGAGGTCCAGCTCTGTGGTGATGACGAATATTTTGCCGAAGGGGCCGTCATCGAGTTGCACCAGGGATCAAAGAGGATCAAGCCCATCGATATTGGAAAGGCAGAACGCGGGAGAAAAAACGAAGGCGATGGCCCTGCGTTCCGTTCCCGCTTCACTGCGCTCTTTGCGTACGAACAGTTCGATCCGAACGCGGCATCGGTGTTTGTCGTCAACCTTCAGGACGGGCAAGAGGCAAGAATCCAGGCCGATTTTTCCAAAGTGAAGTAAGCGCGTCATCTGATTTCATCAGTCAGGGCCGCGCGCCTTCATCATCCTCCTCATCCGGTCGGCTCATTGAGACGGATCGTGTAGAGATAGTGGTACAAGCCGCTACGTTCCATCAGCTGAGCGTGAGCACCTTCTTCTACCAACTTCCCTTTGTCCAGGACCAGGATGCGATCGGCGCGTTGAATGGTCGAGAGCCTGTGGGCGACAACAAACGTCGTCCGTCCTTCCAACAGACGTTCCAACGCGTCCTGAACCAGCCGTTCCGATTCGGTATCGAGGGACGAAGTGGCTTCGTCCAGCAACAAGATGCGCGGGTCTTTTAGAATCGCCCGTGCAATCGCGATTCGTTGTCGTTGTCCACCCGATAGGTTGATCCCTTTCTCCCCCACCACGGTTTGATAGCTGTCGGGCAGACCCGTGATGAAGTCATGGGCATGAGCTGCATCGCTAGCCTTCCGCACGACAGCTTCACTTGCTCCCGGGTTTCCATAGCGAATATTGTCGAGGATTGTTCCTCCGAACAAGATTGTCTCCTGGGGGACGAGCGCGATCTGCCGGTACCAACTCTCGACGGTCACATAACGCAGGTCATGGCCGTCGATCGTGAGGCGTCCCCCGGTCGGATCGTAGAACCGGTGTAGCAGATTCAGCACGGTCGTCTTGCCGGCGCCGGTCGGTCCGACAATCGCGATCAGCTCGCCAGGTTTGGCCTCAAACGACAGATTCGAAAGCACAGGGTTGCGGGGGTCATAGGCAAAGCTGATGTCTTCCGCGCGCACATAGCCGGCGACAGTGGAGAGGGCTTGCGCGTGGGGCAAATCGCGGATTTCTGGTTCCGCATCGAGAATTTCGAAAACCCGCTGCATCGCGCCCTGCGCTTCTTTGACTTGCGCGAACACCCGGGCCGCCGAGCTGAAGGGGCCGATCAAGATGCCGGCGAACAAGACGAATGCGAAGAGATCACCCGGCGTGACAGAGCCCTCGATGACCTGGCGGCCTCCGTACCAGAGGACCGTGGCCGCGGCTGCAAATGTGAGGAGGCTGATCACCGGTATGAAGACGGCCATGACTCCCGCTCGGCGTAGCGTGAGATGAAGGGCCTTATCCACCTGGGCGGCGAAACGCGTCTCCTCCCGTTTTGTCTGGACGAACGATTTGACGATGCGGATGCCGGAAATCACTTCTTCTACCAATGTGCTGAGGGCGGCTGTTTGATCTTGAATCGAAGTAGAGAGAGACTTGAGCGTTCGCCCGAAGAATTTGGCGACCAGCACCAGGAGGGGGAGGAGGATCAAGATCAAGAGGCAGAGACGCCAATTCATCGCGAGGAGAAACGCAATCCCGCCGACAAAGGTGACGAACTGCTTGAGGCTGTCGATGGGGGTTTCTGTGAGGACGGATTGAATGACCGTGACGTCGTTCATCAGTCGAGAGAGCAATTCCCCGGTGCGGCGTCGCGCGAAATAGTTGACGTCCAATGTCTGCAAGTGGCCGAACAGGTGTCTGCGAAAATCGGAGACGATTCGCTGAGACACCCAGGCGGTCAGATAGCTATGACCCATCGAGCAGAGGCCCTGTAGAAGCACCAGTCCGAGGAACAGACCAATCAACGCTGTCATCCTGGAGCCATCGTGTTGGACGGTGATGACGTCCCAGAGGATGCCGGCCAAGCGAAGCAAGGCCAGGTTGATGGCTGCCACGCCCATGACCAGGAGGCCCGCCAGCATCATGCGCGCCAGGTAAGGTTGGACGAACGGCAGGAATCGTTTGAAGATCAGCATCACGGGTAAAGAAGTGTCACAGGGGCGGTGGACCTCTGCGTTCGGATTAGGGAACGCATCAGATAAAGTCGGAGTGACGAGAATAAGGTGGGGCGCTCGACGACGACTAGAGTTGGGCGACTGACTCAATAAGGTTCTTATTAATCGCCACGAAATCCGACCGGTCCTTATCGTTGATCACGACATCGGTCAAGCTGATGAAGAGGCGGACTTCTTCGTTAATCGCGTCGGAGACGCGATTACGCATCGGAGGAATCAGAAAATCCCCCACGTAGGTACAATTCACCGTACGAACGCGGATGCGAACCTTCTTCCCCTCTGTCACGATCTCCTTCTCCCGCGATGCGGGCTGAGCTTAGCTTTTACGGCGAAGGAATTTCTGACGCTGGCGCAGCTTCTTGTACTTATGCTTGCGCATTTTCTTCCTGCGCTTTTTCAACACACTCGACATGCTTCGTCTCCCCTAGGGAGCAGAGTTTAGAAACTTTCGGCTGAAAATGCAAGCTCACAACGGGTGCGCCGCATGGCACATTTCTCCATTCAGATGCGCGCGTGCGTGTCTCTTGACCCCGAGTTCGTTGCGTTCCTATACTGACGAGTGATGTCTCTCAAATTGCCGCACTCCGCTTCATTGTCATCGTCGTTCGCGTGTTGGCTCGTGCTGCTCGCCATCGCTCTGGGCGGCTGTTCCTCCAAGGAAATCCAGTACCCGGAAGACCATGAACGCATCCGACGCATCGATCGGGCGATGGAATCTTTGCGAGACGCGTACCAACAAAAGAATCGCGAGGCGTTCCGGTCCATGATGTTGCAACTGGATCAGCTCGAACAGCTTCAACGTCAAGCTCAGGACGATTTCGACACGTTTCATTCCATCTCGCTCGAATTCCAGACTGAACGGATCATGATCGAGGGCGACGACATCGATGTATACGTCCATTGGCAGGGTATGTGGAAAAAAGATGCCGATGATTTGGGGATGCGGCAGCGGGGCCACGCACGGCTACAGTGGGCCGGGACGCAGTTGATTCTTCTTCGCGGAGTCCAAGGAGATCTGCCGTTCGGTATGAGAGCGAAGCAAACGTTGTCCGAAGTTTCTCCACCTCAGACCAAACCACGATAGCCACGCCGATGCCTCGGAACACACCACCCCACGCAGACTTTCTCGTCATCGGGAGCGGGGTTGCCGGAATCCGTGCAGCGCTGGAGCTCAGCCGTGAAGGCCGAGTGATCATGCTCACCAAGGGCCATCCGTTGCAGAGCAATTCCATATTTGCTCAGGGCGGGGTTGCCGTGGCTTTGAGTGAGGAAGACGATGTTGCGATTCACCTCACAGATACGGTGAAGGCGGGACATGGATTGTGTCGCCGGGAGGCGGTGCGGGTCTTGGTGGAAGAAGGGCCCGATCGAATTCAAGAGCTGATCCGTTGGGGGGCAAAGTTCGACAAGACCGGCGGGAAGTTCGCTTTTGCTCGGGAGGCTGCTCATAGCCGCAGCCGGATTCTCCGTGCGCGAGGCGATGCGACGGGAAACGAGATGGTGCGTGTGCTCATGGCACAGGCCAGCCGACAAAGGCGGATCCAGCGGCTGGATTACCATTTCACCGTAGACCTTGTCGTAGAAGACGGACGCTGTTGCGGAGCAGTGGTCCTGGACGAAAATTCCGGCGAGCAATCTATCCTCTCCGCAAAGGCCGTTGTCCTTTCAACCGGCGGTGCGGGACAGATCTACTCGCGAACCACGAATCCGCCTAACACCACGGGGGATGGAATAGCGATGGCGTTTCGTGCAGGGGCGCAACTCCATGACATGGAATTTGTGCAGTTTCATCCGACGGCACTGTACTTACCGTCGAGCCCGCCCTTTCTCTTATCTGAAGCAATGCGGGGAGAGGGAGGCCAGCTTCGCAACAATAAGGGCGAAGTGTTTATGCATCGGTATCATCCGCTGGGGGCTTTGGCTCCCAGGGATATCGTGGCGCGGGCGATCTGGGCGGAAATGGCGGCGACCAGAGCGCGGCACGTCTATCTTGATGTGACTCACCTGGGAGCGGATTTCGTGAAGCGTCGATTTCCGACGATCTATGCAACGTGCCTTCGCCACGACATTGATATCACAGAAGAGTGGATCCCGGTTTCTCCGAGCGCTCATTACATGATGGGAGGAGTGTGGACCGATATCAACGGTGCGACAACGCTGCCGGGTCTCTTCGCGGCCGGTGAGGTCGCTTGCAGTGGAGTGCATGGTGCCAACCGGTTGGCAAGCAATTCATTGTTGGAGGGGTTGGTTTTTGGGATGCGGGCCGGCGTCGCTGCTGTTGCCTGGGCTTCCCGCCGTCCTGTGCCGGATCTAGCCAGGCAGATTCTGGAGCTACGGCACTGTAGGTTCCATCAATTGGACGACGCAGAAAAATTGCGAAGTTCACTTCGCCGGACGATGTGGGGACAAGTGGGCATCATTCGATCTCGCGAGTCGCTAATTCGTGCCACGGCGCAATTGTCTCGGTGGGAGCGGATGGTGTCGAAGCCGTTTACAACGAGGGCTGATCTTGAGGCCAAGAACATGGTCCAAGTCGCGTACTGTGTGGCAGAAGCTGCGCTCTGGCGAGAAAACAGTGTGGGTGCCCATTTCCGAGCAGACTTTCCCGACTGCAGGCGCCCAGGCTGGAAACAGCATAGCCAACTCTATCTGACAGAACGTCCTACCGAGCAGACGGGACGGACGAAACAGGGGCTGATTATCGCTCTGCGGGCTCCGAGGAAGCGATCACATGGCCAGTAGAGGCGAGATCGCGCGTGAGGAAGGTCCGATAGTAGCGCAGAACCTTGCGGACGTACCGGCGTGTTTCGTCGATCGGCGGGAGGGCGCGGTAACGATCCACCACGTGCTCTCCTGCATTGTAGGCTGCAAGCGCCAGCGGAAGATTTCCCCGAAATCGATCAAGTAACTGTCGGAGATATTTCGTTCCTCCCCCGATATTGTCCTCAGGATTGTATAAGTCCTGCACATCGAGTTGAACCGCGGTTTGTGGCATCAATTGCATCAAACCTATGGCACCTGCCCGTGATACCGCCATGGGATCGAAATCCGATTCTGCTTTGATGACTGCGCGGATCAGGGCCGGGTGTAGGTGGTGCTGGCGTGAGAACCGCCTGATCATCGGCTCCAACTCTCCCTCCGTGATCATGGGGTGCAGTCGATTCGGCTGAATGTCGACTCGGCGGTAGCGAGCATCAGAGGGCACGTTCGTGAGAGAAATGGTCCCCTTCGCGTCAATATACTGGTAGATTTCTGCCTGGACGATTGGAACGGGGATCGCGAAGTAGCCACACAAGGCTATGAGAGTCAATCCAAGCCTGCTTGAGGCGTCGATTTGTTTTCGTGGTGTCTGCATGGTCAGACGATAGCAGTCTGCAACTCCCTGTCAAGGAAATGCAGGTCTTGTGCCCTCTGGCAGACAGTAGAAACCGGTTTGAATACAAGGGGATGAGAGTTCAGTAGGTTGAGGCAGGTTCCAAAAAACGTTCCCGTGTCCCGCGAAATAGTTGCCGGAGTTTCAGGGTCAGTGTACCGGGTTTTCCCTCCCCGATGGGCCTGTGGTCGACGGAGGTCACCGGCATGATTTCCATACTGGTGTTCGTCAAGAAACACTCATCGGCCTGATACAAGTGGTCCGGCGTGAAGCGTCCTTCCTCGACCGAAATCCGCAATTCCGCCGCCAATTGAATCACAATGCTTCGTGTGATGCCGTCCAGAAGGCCGGACTCGACGGCTGGGGTTCGGAGGCAGCGTCCGGTCACGAAGAAGAGATTGCTCACGGTACATTCGGTCAGATGATGTTCCCAATTCAGCATGAGGGCGTCGAACACCCCGGCGGCG
>JBQTHY010000081.1:0-1552 GCA_052389395.1 Nitrospiraceae bacterium
GGGTGTAGCTCAATGGGTATACGACCACGGTGATCGAGCCGGACTCGGGACCGATACGCTCCCGGGTGCCAGCGCCCTCTATCTGCCCTTGGTGGGTTCAACCGGACCGGTCGGAGTAGTCGCGGTGCGGCCGAAAGACACCGGACTCCTACTGGACCCCGAACAGTTGCACCTGCTCGAATCTCTTGTGAACCAAGTGGCTCTCGCGATTGAACGGACTCGCTTATCGGACGAAGCTCAACAGGCGCATGTGCGCGCGGAAACAGAACGCATGCGGAACGCCATACTCAGTTCGGTGTCCCACGACCTGCGAACCCCGCTGGCTACCATTACCGGCGCCGCCAGCAGCCTACTGGACGAGCAGGGGAACATCGATCATGCAGCTCGCCTCGAGCTCTCTCGCTCCATTTACCGGGAGGCGGATCGTTTAGACCGCTTACTCAAGAATCTGCTAGACATGATGCGAATCGAGGCAGGAGCCGTCCACCTTAGCAAAGAATGGCATCCCGTGGATGAGGTCGTTGGTGCGGCCCTCGCCAGATTGGAGGGACGGTTACGCGAACATACCGTCAACACGGCGTTTCCTGCTGACCTGCCGCTGGTGCTTGTCGACGGCGTGCTTCTGGAACAGGTGGTGATCAATCTTGTGGAGAACGCCGTGAAGTATGGGCCCCCGGGAAGCGCGATCGATCTGTCCGCATCGGGGGGCGATCGTGAAGTGATCGTCGAAGTCGCAGATCGAGGCCCGGGAATCCCGTTCGGTGAGGAGGCTCGCATCTTCGACAAATTCTATCGCGCGAAACCTGCGCGAGAGGGAGGGGTCGGGCTGGGGCTGACGATTTGTCGCGGCATCGTGGAAGCGCATGGCGGCCGTATTTGGGCCGAGAATCGCTCTGGAGGTGGAGCCCTCTTTCGCTTCTCGATCCCGTTACCGGATCAGCAGCCGCCTGTGGAAACGGAGCAGACCGAGGCTCGGCAAGCGTAATCCTGGTCAATAGAGGAGCGGCGATCGAGGCCGCGGTGCCCTATGTCACAGGAAGCCACGATACGATTGATTGAAGACGAGCCTGAAATCCGGCGCTTCCTCCGGACGGCGCTGCCTGCACACGGATTTCGGCTCTATGAGGCTGCGACGGGAAAAGATGGCCTGACGGAGGCCAAAGCGAGAAATCCCGATCTCATCCTGCTGGACCTCGGTCTGCCGGATCTTGAGGGGAGCGAAGTCATTCGCCAGGTGCGGGAGTGGACCGCTACGCCAATCATCGTGCTATCGGCTCGAGACCAGGAACAGGTAAAAGTGGCGGCACTCGACCTCGGTGCCGACGATTATGTGACGAAGCCATTCGGAGTCGATGAACTCCTCGCACGGATGCGAGCGGCGCTTCGCCATGCTTCCCGAACTGCCGCTGATATCGGCGAGCCAGTATTTACACTCGGCGATCTCAAGGTGGATCTCGGACGTCGGCTCGTGTTTGTCTCTGGGAAGGAAACTCATCTCACGCCGATTGAATATAAGCTGCTCACGACACTGATCCGGAATGCCGGCAAGGTG
>JBQTHY010000082.1:0-4189 GCA_052389395.1 Nitrospiraceae bacterium
CATCGAGGGCGATCATATAACCATTGCCAGTAAGTTTCCCGGGCGTATTCAACAACTGCTTGTCCGTGAGGGAGACACCGTGACGGCGGGTCAAGTCATGGTTCGACTTGATGACGTCCAGATTCGCGCCAGGGTTGATCAGGCTCAGCAGGCCTGGGCGGCGACCGAGGCGCAAGTGCAGGCAGCGCATACGACTCTGGCTGTTCTCAATCTGGAGGTACCACTAGCGATCGAGTCGGCTCAGTCACACGTCGATCAAGCTCGAGCGGAGTTGGAGAAGGCGAAGGCGGTCGAGCGGGAGGCCCGCCTCGATGAGCAGCGCTTGCGCAATCTGCTTCCTGACGAAGCGGTGGCGCGACAACAGTATGACCAGGCGCTTGCTCGATGGAATGTGGCGAAGAACGACGTGGCGGCTGCACGGTCGGCACTCGAGAAATCAATCAAGGAGCTGGCCCAAGCGGAATTGGGGTGGAAACGGATTCACGCCAAAGAGGATGAGGTTGCCTCGCTGGAGCGGCAGCGGGACCAGGCCGAAGCGGCCTTGAACGAAACAGAGAGCGTTCTGGCCGATCTGACGATTCGGGCGCCGGCGAACGGGACCATTACCACGCGCATGGTGGATGTCGGTGAAGTGGTCACCGCCGGGGCGCCGCTTTTCGAGATCGTGGATCTGGATCGCCTGTATCTTAAAGTCTATGTGCCGGAGGTCCAGATCGGGAAAGTGCGGCTGGACTTGCCTGCTCGGATCCATACCGATGCGTTTCCGGATCGACCGTTTGAGGCGACGGTTCGGTACATCGCCTCGAAAGCCGAGTTTACGCCGAAAGAGGTCCAAACCCCCGATGAGCGCGTGAAGCTCATCTATGCCGTCAAGCTCTACGTGAAAGAAAATCCGCAACATCAACTGACCCCTGGTCTGCCGGCTGACGCAGTCATTCGCTGGAAGGAAGATGTGGCATGGGTGCCACCGAGATCGTAGGCGGAGTTGCGGTCAGCTTTGAGCCATCAGCCGTCAGCTAATCCGAAAAGAAGCTGACAGCTGGGTGCTGGTAGCTGAAAGCGTGTAGAGATCATGGACCCAATGAGCGAGCCGGTCATAAATCGAGACGCACCAAATGTTCGTGTGTCGCAATTCGTCAAACGCTACAAGAAACAGGTGGCGGTCGACGGCGTCGATCTTGAGATCAGGAAGGGTGAAATCTACGGTCTGATCGGCCCAGACGGCGCGGGCAAGAGCAGTTTAATGAAAGCAATTGCCGGCGTGTTGACGTATGACGGCGGTGCCGTCGAGGTGTTCGGGACCATGGTCGATTCCGAACGCGCCGCGGAACGGATCAAAGAGAAGATCGGCTTCTTACCGCAGGGACTCGGGCTGAATCTGTATCCCGAACTGTCCGTCGAAGAGAACATCGACTTCTTCGCCCACCTTCGCTTGGTCTCTGACAAAGACTTGGCCGAACGCAAGGCCAGGCTGCTGGCCATGACCAGACTCGAACGGTTTCGCGACCGGCCCATGAAGAACCTGTCGGGAGGCATGAAGCAGAAGCTCGGATTGATCTGTACCCTCATTCACGAACCGGAACTGGCGATTCTTGACGAACCGACGACCGGCGTCGATCCCGTCTCGCGCCGTGATTTTTGGTCGATCCTGGCCGAACTGCTGCAGGAGCGCGGCATGACGGCATTAGTCTCTACGGCTTACATGGACGAGGCCGAACGGTTTCATCGGCTGTCGTTCCTCTCGAGTAGCAAGGTGTTGGCGTCGGGAACACCGAGGGAGGTGCAGGCGCTGGTCCCCGGCTCAATAGTGATATTCGAAGCGAAACCCCAGTTGGAAGCGATCGTCAGGCTGAAATCGTCATTATTCAAGCAGGTCGAAGCATTGGGTCCGCTGCTGCACGTCTTCACTGATACGGTGGATCACTCGGAGGCCAAGTCGCAAATCGAAGCCGCCTTGGGCGACCTCGCGCCTTCGGCGATCAGGGTTGATGAGCCGGAATTGGAAGACGTGTTTGTGGCCATGCTCCTTCGAAAGACTGAACAGAAAGAGACTCACGCTTCATTTTCTGCTTCAACACAGGTTTATGACTACGACAGTTTGGCGATCCAAGCGGAGGGACTCATTCGAGATTTCGGATCCTTCCGCGCGGTGGACGGAGTGAGTTTTCAAGTCAAGCAAGGGGAGATCTTCGGTTTGTTGGGCGCCAACGGGGCGGGAAAGACCACCGTTATCAAAATGCTCAACGGCATCCTTCCACCGACCGGAGGCACAGGCCTGGTCGCAGGGGCGGATATGCGGATGGCGGCCAGTTCGATCAAGGAACGAATCGGCTACATGTCCCAAGCCTTTTCGCTGTATGTGGATTTGACCGTGGAGGAAAACATCAGGTTGTTCGCGGGAATTTACGGACTCGACAAGCGCACGACAACCGAGCGGCTCGAATGGATCGTCGCCATGGCAGGACTGTCCGGATACGAATCGAGCCTGACCAGCCGATTGCCGATGGGGGTCCGCCAGAGGCTAGCGCTCGGCTGTGCGTTGATCCATAGACCACGCGTGTTGTTTCTGGATGAACCGACTTCCGGCGTCGATCCGATTGGGCGCCGCCACTTCTGGGACATCCTGTCGCATCTTGCGCGGGAACAAGGCGTCGCGATTCTGATCACGACCCATTATATGAGCGAAGCCGAACATTGCGACCACCTCGCCCTGATGTATGCCGGCCGGGTAGTGGCAGAAGGCCCTCCGCACGATATGAAGCGCCAAGTCGAGCAGGAGGCAGGCCGGCTTTTTGAAGTCGTCGCCGATCAACCGGGCAAGGCGCTTGCCTATTTGAAGGAGGCGGGGTTTTACGGGACGGCGCTCTTCGGAACCCGACTTCATTTCTTTTGCCGAGATCCGGTATGGGACAAAGAGTGCGCCTGCCGTGCTCTGGAAAGCAGCGGTGTGAAGGTGATTTCGGTGAACGAACACCCCTTGAGCCTGGAAGATGTGTTCGTCTATCGAGTGATGGCGCTGGAACAAGCCAACCAGCTCGCCGGGCAAAAGGTGGCCGCATGAACTTCCAACGTATTGTCGCAGTAGCGTGGAATGAATGGAGGGAAAAGGTCCGCGACCGCCTGTTCCTTCTCATGGCCTTTTTACTGCCAGCGCTCTGGATGGTGGTCTTCGGTTACGGCCTCGTGCTGGATGTGGAGCATGTCCCGTTCGCGGTCTTGGATCGCGACCAGTCGTTGTTGAGCCGCGACTACCTTTACCGATTCATCGAATCGCGCTATTTCGGCTATCGAGGCTCAGTCTATGATGAACGGGAGATCGATCGGTTGCTGGGTGATACGTCGATCCGCATGGCGATCGTCGTGCCTGAGCGATTCGAAGAAGAGCTTTTGGCGGGAAGGCCCGTCACGGTCCAAACGCTGCTGGACGGAACCTTCCCCCTTCACGCGGATACCACGAAGGGCTATGTTATCGCTATCAACACGGCCTTCACGCAAGAACTGCTCACCGACTACCTGACCCGCACAGAGGGCCTCGTGCCGGAAGAGGCGCGCCGGTTCGCGGAGCCGGTTTCCCTCGAGACGCGGTACCTCTACAACGAAGAAGTCCGGAGCACTTGGTCGATGGTGCCGGCTCTGATCATGTTCACATTGATGGTGGCGTCACCCCTGTTGACCACGTTGGGAGTGGTCCGGGAAAAGGAAACCGGCTCGATCTACAACATCTATAGCTCCACGGTCAGCAAGGCCGAATTTCTCGTCGGCAAACTCGTTCCTTATTTCGTCATCTCGGCAATCAACGTCGCCGTGCTCTGGCTGATGGCCGTCTGGCTCTTTCGAGTGCCGTTTAAGGGAAGTTTCGCGGTCTTCTTCGCGGCCTCGTTGCTCTTTGTGCTGTGCAGTACCGGGATCGGGCTCGTCATTTCCCTTCTGGTGCGGACACAAATGGCTGCGCTGATTATCACAATCATCATTGCGATGGTTCCGACCATCCTGTTTTCGGGCCTGTTGGTTCCGGTGCCTTCGTTGAGCCCTGGCGCTCAGGTGCAGGCCCATTTGTTCCCTGCCATGTACTACACAGATGTGGTGCGAGGAAGTTTTCTCAAGGGATTGGGCTTGAAGGCCATGTGGACTGACCTGTTGGCGCTCGCCGGCTTCGCCGCGGCGTTGCGGGTGATCGCCTATAGCCTCT
>JBQTHY010000083.1:0-2667 GCA_052389395.1 Nitrospiraceae bacterium
ATATCACAATGATCGGGAGGAACAGTACTAGCGCAGAGTCTCAATAGTTCCTCTCTCTCCTCAATGGTTCTGCCACAGTTTAGCCACAGGGATCTTGCGAGAAGAACTGCGACAGTCGGTTTAGGTAGATTTGAGAGAAGCCATCTCGATGGAGAAGCGGTACTTCACATCGGACTTGAGCAATCTGTCGTAGGCTTCGTTGACCTTCTGAATGGGAATGACTTCGACATCAGCGGTGATGTTGTGTGCCCCGCAAAAGTCGAGCATCTCTTGGGTCTCGCCAATCCCGCCGATGGGAGAGCCGGAGAGACTGCGGCGCCCCAAGATGAGGCCGAAGGCCGAGACGCCCAGAGGCCTCTCGGGTGCACCGACAAGGGTGATGTTGCCGTCACGGCTGAGCAGGTTGATATAGGCGTTGATGTCGTGCTCGGCGGAGACAGCGTCGAGGATGAAGTCCATGCTGCCGTTGTGCTTCTTCTTTTCGTCCGCATTGCGGGAAACGACGACTTCGTCGGCACCCAAGCGGAGCGCGTCTTGCTTCTTGTTGGGCGAGGTGGTGAAAACGACGACGTGAGCTCCGAGCGCGTGTGCAAACTTTACGGCCATATGACCCAGCCCGCCGAGACCGACCACGCCAACCTTCTTGCCTTTGGTGACTCCCCAGTGGCGCATGGGGGAGTATGTTGTGATCCCGGCACAAAGGAGCGGCGCGGTTCCGGCAAGGTTGAGGTTGGAGGGGGCGCGCAGAACGAAGCGTTCATCGACGACGATGCTGTCGCAATAGCCACCATAGGTGACGCCTCCGAGGTACTTATCCGGGAAGTTGTAGGTGAGGGTCATATTCGGGCAGAACTGCTCAAGGCCAGCTTTGCATTCGCGGCAGGTCCTGTCCGAGTCGACCATGCAGCCGACTGCGGAAAGGTCGCCGGGCTTGTACTTTGTAACTGCCGAGCCCACCTTGGTGACACGGCCGACGATCTCATGGCCGGGCACAATGGGGTAGACGGTGGGCATGATGCTGCTCCACTCATTGCGGACCGCATGGAGATCGGAGTGGCAGATGCCGCAGAAGAGGATTTCAATCTGCACGTCGCGTTCGTTTGGATCGCGTCGCGGACTCGTCGTGGAGGCCAGCGGTGACGTCGCACTGGCAGCGGAGTGACCCTTCGCCTTGTACGTAGGTTAGTTAAGTATGGTCCGCGGGTGCTTCGATATGCAAGATACGCCATTGAACAGAATGAGCATAGATAGTTAGCCATGTGACGGTCTGCGACTTGCACATTCGCAGCCGCATAGCAACGTCAAGAGATCGAAGGGGAATTATGGAGGGTGTGGCTAATGTGTGGCTGATCGAAATAGACTTAGAAGTAGTCTTGCCATCATCCACGAAGCGTGTGAGGGGAGGATGAGTTCGACCGGCACTCTTATTATAGGAATCGTAGGCGGGTTTATGTTCTTGCTGGGCATTCTCGCTTTCCGTGAGAGGAATTGGAAAGGTGGCTGTTTGTGGTTTATTGCTGGCATAGCCTTAATCGCTCTCTTGACCTTTATGGATAAGCCATGACCGACACCGTGCCGCGACCGGCGAGTGGTATGAGAAATAGTCCGAAGTGAGGAAACCCGCATAGCCAGTGTGTGAGGGCGGACAGGAATAGACCAAAGCAGGGTCAGCTGGCCGTCTTTTCCGCACCCCAGGCGCGCCCTTGGTTCAACAAATCGCATTCAAGTCCAGTTCACTAATGGGTCCCCCCTAGAAGAAAGAGTTCCAAACGTGGACATTTGCATGCAGGCCTGAAGCCGGTCATTGAGGCCGGAGTCTTCGACTAGCCAAGACGACGGGCCTGCTCTCTCCTTCCTAAAGGTTGCGACTCCAAGGCCGACTTCTTACAATCAGGTGGTTCTGTATGAACGCTCAGGAGCAAGAACGGGTGAGGAAATCGAACATCGAAGCAGTGATGGTCTACCTTCAGCAGGCGTTCCCGAACACGATAGTTGAAACTCGTTCCGAAAATGACGCTTTTGGCACGATCTTTTACGTGAATGATAGTGAGGGAAGGCTACTTCATCGAACCACGTTCACTCGCACGTTACTTGACGACACCCATGATCCTAGTCAACTAATAGCTCAACTATTGCGATGGGAACTGATTTCACAAATGAAGAAAGCAGGAACCTCGTTTGTTCGGGTGGGTGATCGAGGGATCTATCGCATTACGGAGAGTATCTAACAGGCTATGTACATCACTCCCGTAGCGAGCGACAGTTGGGCCTTGTTTTGGAGAGAGACTACACATGCCCACGCCAGCACAAAGTACCCTCACATTCATCGAACGTGTAATTTGCAACCCGCTTGGACTTCTCTTCATTATTGGAGTGATTGTCGTTCTAGTGAATGTCCTCTTTTGAGACTCTCCCGACACGCCCAAGCCGTTGAAGTCGATTGGCAGTGACAACGCTGTGAATGAAGCATCGTGAAGGAATGGGGGACAACATGTCGAACTTCTCCTTCCGGCTGGTTGCTAATCTAAGGCCGACTTCCTACAATCAGGGTTAGTTGAGGGGCAAGGAAATGCGTCAACTAGTTGTCCGCCTGACTCACTGTATTCAGGATTCTCAGGAATTTGGTAGCACCAATGATCACATGGTCTCCCGCGTTTACATGACGTT
>JBQTHY010000084.1:0-15446 GCA_052389395.1 Nitrospiraceae bacterium
TGAGCAGGATGCCTCCGCGAAGGTTGATCATTTCATTGACCAAATAGTCCAACTGGGCAAATTCAATCTGGATCGAGCCATCTGTACCCTGTGGAGCGTTTGTCCCTCCGCGTTCGATCTCGATTTCCGTCGCGAATTTCACGTGGTCGGTAATATCTGCATAGATAAAGGGCACCAATCGTTGCTGCCCGAAGCTGTTCCGGCTCGGGTTGTCCAGGTTTTGACGCGAGAGGATGTTGTACATCACGTCGACGTACCCGCCGACCGTCGCTTTGGGGAAGCTCAAAAAGGGTTTGGCATAGATCAATTTACCTGATCCGGTCGACCCGAAACTGAGAGGGACTTTTTCCTCTCCCTTTCGTTCGACCTTGATGTCGGTCATTGGTCCGGCCGGCACGGGGTATTGGGTGGTTCCAGGCGGCCCTTCTTTGCTCTCCATCGTGCGTTCGCGTTTCTCCTGTTCCTGCATTTTCTTGTTCACTGCCTCGTCGACTAGCTTTTTAATCTCCTCAGTGGTCAGGTTTTCTGCCCAGACCGGCATGGCCGGCAAGCTGGCGATGACGAGAGCCCCGAGAATTGACCGTATCTTCATTGGTATCCTCCGCGGTGAGTACGGTTATGGTCTGACTCGGGACTCGATGGTCTCTGGTCTGGGTTTTGTGTCTGTACAAATCGACTGCGATGGCTCTATGCGTGTGGGGTGAACCTCCTTTCATGTATCGATTCAGATGACGCGATGTTGGTCCATCCTTCAATGGTGGAGAAGGGGATCATGACAATGCGTTTGCACCGCTTGCACTTGAGTTCAAGCCCGCTTACGACAACTTTGGCAATCAACTGCCCGCACTTGCAGCGAGTTTCGTTGGCCTGCTGGCGTTCTGATGTCGGACCTTTGGTTGTGATCACAGTGCTCCAGGACCGTTGTAAATGAAATTGAGAACGATTATTAATATCTCAATTGCCGCCCTACTGTCAAGGGGCGAATTTCCGTGACGATCGGGAAAGTGCTTGTGCTCTACCAAGCAAGCTTGCCTATACTTTGCCCATGACGAGAGCTAGGAAAGCTCGTGTCTGCCTCGGAATTGTTCTGGGGGCGATTGCTTTGAGCCTTTGGGGGTGTGCTACGGAAATGCCGCCATTGGCAGATCAGACGCAGGTCACCAGCAGCGTGGTAGTGGGGCGTGTATTGGCGGTCATTACTGGTGCGACGAACCGGAGGTATCGTCCGGAGGTCCGTTTTTTTGAGGTGGAAGGACTAGAGACTCAGGAGCGTTTCAAGGTGTGGATCAAGTCCGAAGGTCGACACTTTGCGATTGTTCTGCCGCCTGGAGGCTACCGGCTCAATAGGGTGCAGATCAGTGAAGGACCGTTCATGTCGATGGCCGATTTGGCTATCGCTTTTTCAGTGGGGAAGAGTCCCGTCACCTATGTGGGCACGTGGCGTTTTGGTGTGGACTCGCCGCGCTATGGGCGAATGGTCGTTGTGTCGATGGTACTCGATCAAGGCGAAACGGCCCAGGCGCTCGACTTTCTCAGCGAACAGTATCCCGCCTTCAGCGAGCAGACTCTAGTAGAAATGCTTCCTCAGCCATCCCACTTGGAGACTCGGTTATACGAAGTCATGCCATATCCGCGTTATCCTCGGTATTTCCGCCGACATTGGTGGTAAGGACGATCTGTCGCGATGAGACGACCAGGTATGCATGGAATCCAAATAACGATATTCATACTTGCAATTGCGTCGTTGGTTGGCTGTGTGGAGGTGCCAGCTGTTCCCACCCCTGTCGTAGCTAAGCGGATCCAGCTACACATGGGTACGTTGGTCTCTATCACAGCTGTGGCATCGACCAAGGAAGGTGCTCACACCGCAATTCAAGCAGGATTTGGGGAGATCAAGCGACTCGAACAGATGTTGAGTACTTGGATACCAGAAAGCGAACTGTCTCGGGTGAATGCGTCTGCGGGTCGACAGCCTGTGACGGTGAGTCGAGAGACGTTAGACGTGGTGACTCGCTCACTGGAGATGGCGAAACTGACGGAAGGAGGATTCAATATTGCGCTGGGGCCGGCGGTTGAGGCTTGGAGCGTGACCGAACGGCAGCGTATTCCGAGTGATGCGGAGTTGGAACAGCTGAAAACTCTCGTCGATTGGACAAGCATTCAAATCCATGAGGCGAATCGTACCGTGTTTCTTCCGATCAGGGGAATGCGGATCGACGTGGGCGGTATCGGAAAAGGCTACGCGGCAGATCGGGCGGCAGAGCAAATGAAAAAGGCAGGCGCGCTCGGCGGTGTTGTCGCCTTGTCGGGAGATATCAAAACCTTCGGCCTGCTTCCCGATGGAGCTGGTTTTCCCGTGGGCATCCAGCATCCACGGCAAGAAGGGACCCTGATTGCCATCATTGACTTGAAGGATGAAGCCATGTCAACTGCCGGCGATTACGAACGGTTCTTCGAACGGAACGGCGTGCGCTATCATCATATTCTGGACCCACAGACCCTGCGGCCTGCTCGGTCTTGCCAGAGCGTGACAGTCATTGGAAAAGAGGGGACGGTGGCGGATGGTCTTGACACCGGGATCTTCGTCCTGGGCCCGCAGCGAGGCATGGCGTTGGTCGAGCAACTATCAGACGTGGAGGCGGTCATCATCGATGATCAGGGGAAGGTGACAGTGTCGTCAGGGCTTCGGTCTCGATTACGTTATCCATGAAAACGGAGTGTTCTCCTGCGAGGGGAGCTCATGCATGGAGATGGCTTGATCGTGGTTACGCGAATTTTCCGTGGTCTTCCGGTTTTGGTGCTTGGAGTGTTGGGTGCGTGTGGCGGATTTGAGACCGGGTATTTTCAAGGGCAGGTCAATCAGGCGACACAGGAAATCGTCTTCAATCGGTATGGGGCCCCGCACAAGCTCGAGAAATTGCCGGATGGCGGGTCGGTCTGGACGTACTTCGACCGTGGCAGCGGCACGAGTGGGTATAGCGGTTATGTGCACACGTCCTATTGCAGGGCTTATATCATGACGTTTGATCAGACCGAAGTGCTGCGGGATTGGAAGCAGGAGGACTGCGCGACTCGTCCTGCGACGATTACCGATCCGTTTTCAGATCATAAATGATCGAAAACTTCACCGGTATCTGGGGTCGTTCCAGCGGACGCGAAAGCGTTAGGGGGACCCCTTTTTTCACATCTTCCAGGGCGACTTGGTCGAGCATCGCGTTGCCGGAACTTTTAGCCACGCGCACGTCGCGCAGCACCCCGTCCTCGTGGAGCAACGCCGTCAACGTGACCTTCCCCTGAATCCCCTCGGTTCGTAACATCGCAGGATAGCGTTTATCGAGACCCTCGATCCATCGGGCCATCAGGTCTGAAAGCCACCCGTAATCCGGCTTTGCGCTCTTAAGCTGTGCGGCGGGAGCGACAGCCGCCAGTTGTGGTTCAGCAGCAGACGCCCGCTGCGGGGTCGCGGGCGGTGCACTATGAGCAGCTGGTGCCACGTTGTTAGGAACAGGGGGCATCGGCTCAGCGGGGACTGTTGCAGCGGGCTTTGGCGGAGCCTCGAACTTCGGCGAAGGTACAGCCGGTGCAATGGAGGAGGGATCGTCCGGAGGCAATGCCGAAGGCGTTTCTATCGACTGGGTTGCTGGTGCCGACTCAACACGGTGCCACAATGTGGCGGCGGCGGGGGTGGAGGCCGCAGGTGTGTCGGGTTGGCTTATGGCCGGCTGAGACGTCTTGCTAGGCATTAGAGGGTGCAGAATCGGTTCCCGCATTGTCTCATAGGCTGGTTCTGTTTGTTCCGACAGAGGTTGTCGAGTTGGTATCTCCGCACTCGGCTGCGGGGGCGCAGCCGCAAGGAGAGGTGTTGGCGCGGGCTTTTCCGAAACCGGAGCGACAGGAGGTTGGAATGGCGGTGCCGGTGTTTCAACTTTCGGTTGGGGCGGTTCTGATGCCGGATCAGCAGTCGGCGGGACAGGACTCGATCGCTGGAGTGCCGGAGCAGGAGCGGTCTTCGGCCGAGTCGACAGCACGGCTGCCTCTGGAGTTGAGGAGGCAGCCATCGGGGATGGTTCGACCATCGTCACATTCCACGTAAACGGTTCCGGTTGCCGCGCCAACTCCATACGCTGCACGAAGAGGATGGCTGCGACGGCCAGGCTGCCATGCAGCAGACATGACACGAGCCATCCAGTTGCCAGGGGGCCAGCTCTCTCGATGCAATGGGACATTGAATCGATCATCACAGTCGAATGACTTCCAGGCTGACTTGTTGAAATCCCAAGCCGCGAATTTCGTCGACCACGGCCACGAACTTCTCCAGCATCGTCGCTTTATCTGCACGGACCACGACCGCTGACTCGCGAGATTGCGGGGTGAGAGCCGACGGAAGACCACCGTCAGAGATTGGTTCGTCGTTGAGAAACAGATCACCATTCGACGTCAGTGTAATCACGATGGGCACGTCTTTTCGATCGCTGACGGTCTTGGCCTTGGCCAGGCTCACGGGAATCTGGCCGGTGCTGATGAACGTGGCGGTGGTCAACACGATGACGAGCAAGACCAACATGACATCCACGAGCGGGATGACGTTGATCTGATCAATGTCCCGTTCCATGCTGGGCCTCGTACTGGGTCAGGAGTTCGGTCACGCGACGACGAAGCACGTTGTTCATGATGACACAAGGAATGGCCACCATCAGCCCGACCGCCGTGGCTTTCAACGCCAAGCTCAAGCCGATCATGATGGTGTTGACGGCCATCGTGCCCGACGTGCCCATCGTATGGAACGTCAGCATGATACCAAGGACGGTCCCCAGGAGGCCAATGTAAGGAGCGTTGGCGGCGACGGTTCCGATGATCACGAGACGTTTGGTGAGGGTGATTTCCAATTGCAGCGCATTGGAGAACTGAGACAGATTTACCCGTCGGTAGAACAACCAGCGTTCGACTGCAACAGCCACAGACCACAGGCTCAGGGCCAGAAGGAGACCGATAACTCCGTAATCCACGGCGTGCTTTAACGCATCCATCGCAACTACTCAGTTCCTATAAGTGGAAGCTGGACCGGCGGGGTGGGAGCCGGAGCACCGGTCCATCAATGCCAGATTGCGAGGAAGCCTGTCAATCAGCGTGGACATGGAGGGTGCGCTCCTCTATCGAGGCAGCTGGTCGGCCCGAAAGAGCACGGTGTGTGTCGCGGAAACATGGAGATCGACCGCCGTGCCTTCCTGGAAGACAGTGGTCGAACTTTCGCTGCTATGCACGACTTGGCCGGAGGGGAGCTGGATCGTATAGAGATTCTCCGAGCCCCGGAACTGCCGGGCCACGATCCGCGATCCGGCCGACTTGTTTGGTTTGAGGTGAATATCGTCCGGACGGATCATCACGACGACCGGTGCCCCTTCCTCACTGCTCAGTATATTGGGAAACTCCCCCAGTTCGGTGTGAACCATGCCCTGTTGGACCTGCCCGGTGATAAAGTCGGCCTGCCCGACGAAGTCGGCGACGAAGGGAGTTGAGGGCACGTGGTAGATCTGCTCCGGTGAATCCATCTGCTCGAGCACGCCCTCGTTTAACACGGCGATTCGGTCGGCCATGGCAAAGGCTTCGTCATGATCGTGCGTAACTAAGATGGTAGTCGTTTTCATCCGGAGCAAGAGCGCGTGGAGTTCTTGCCGCATGCGACTGGCCATATCAGGATCGAGATTACTGAACGGCTCATCCAGCAAGAGCACGACCGGATGCTGCACTAAGGCCCGTGAGAGCGCC
The DNA here is from genome assembly GCA_052389395.1 of Nitrospiraceae bacterium. Classification (GTDB taxonomy): domain Bacteria; phylum Nitrospirota; class Nitrospiria; order Nitrospirales; family Nitrospiraceae; genus Nitrospira_D. Next base: position 5,767 of record JBQTHY010000084.1, read on the forward strand.
ACACGCTGCTGCTGTCCGCCGGACAATTCATGCGGGTACCGTCGCTCGAATCCTTCCAAGCCGGTGAGTCGCAGCATCTCTTGAACCTGACACTCACGCTCGGCCCGTGATAGATGGCGTAGCCCAAAGGCGATGTTGTCGGCGACGCGCAGATGGGGGAACAGCGCGTATTCTTGGAAGACCATGCCGACATGCCGTTCTTCAGTTGGAACCGTTTCGGAGGAAGATGAGACAAGCCGACCTGATAGGAAAATCACCCCGGATCGCACCGGCTCGAAGCCCGCGATCGCCCGCAGGACGGTGGTCTTGCCGCAACCTGAAGGCCCGAGCAGACACAAAATTTCCCCTTCCCGAGCCGAAAACGAAATGTCACGGATAGCCGGTCGATGCGGATCATACGCGCAGGACACAGAGCGAAGTTCCAGGATCGAAGAGGCCGGCGTGTAGAGATTGACCTGACGTTGGAGCCGGTCGTCTTCCACGGAGGTCATATGTGATTCTTCGGCCATCGTCGTTCCTACGCCGCTCGCCAATCGCGTGAGAGCAACAGTAAAAGGGCCGGCAAGCCCACGAGCACGATCAGCAGCGCGGACGGAGCCGCCAATTGGTAATATTCTTCACTCGCTTCCAGCCACACACGGATCGCCAGTGTGTCAAATCCGACCGGTCGCAAGAGTAACGTCGCCGGGAGCTCCTTCATCGTCTGGAGAAACATCAGGACCCAGGCAACGATAAACCCGTTGCGAATGAGGGGCAGCGTCACGCGACGCCAGGTCTCCCGAACGCCAAGCCCCAGTGTGCGGGCCACTTCTTCAAGGTTCGGGGTGATTTGCTGCATTGCCGGTTCGAGTGATTGGAGCCCCGCAGGGAGAAAATGAAGCACGTAGGCGACGATCAGCACGATCGCGGTGCCATAGAAGAACGGCATCAGCTGAAGGAAGAGGACCAGGACGGCAAGTGCCGCCACCGGTCCGGGAAGCACGTACCCGGCATAGGCTGCCTGCAAACAGCCGATACTGAGCCAATTCGGTTTCCGGCCCGCAAGATAAGCCAGCGGGAAGCCGACGAAGACTCCGGCTGTAGCGGCGAGGGCCGACAGCAACGCCGTGTTCCACACAAAACCGAAGAAGCGAGCGTCCAAGATCGCTTGGGCTTCCGGGGACAGGCTCCACAGAATGAGCAGAGAGGCAGGGACCCCGAAGGCCGCGCCGACGATAGTCGCAAGATACAGCGTGAACATCGCAGTCTTGCACCATCCGCACCTGATTCGTTCCGGCATCCGGTAGCGTCCTGTCGTTTGATAGAACCGGCTCTTGTGGCGAAACCATCGCTCGGCCAACAAGAACACCAGTGCGAGGACCACCAGCATGATGCTCAGGATGCCCGCCGCCGTGTTGTCTGAGCGTCCGGTCATTTGCTGGAACACCGCGTAGGTCAGCGTTTGGTACCGCAGCAGGGAGACGGCACCGAAATCGGATACGACATATAAGATGACGAGCGCCATGCCGGCGACAATGGACGGGCGCAGCAGCGGCAGCGTGACGCGCAACATCGTCTGCAGACGAGACGCTCCACAGGTACGGGCCACTTCCTCAAACGACACGTTTAAACTCAACAGCGCGCTGCGTGTGAGAAGGTACACGAAAGGAAAGGTATCGAGCGCCATCACGAGAGTTGCGCCCCAGAAGCTTTGGGGCGAAAAAATTTTGGTTTGAGGTCCTGCGACCGTCTGCCAGAGATGTTCCACCGGTCCGCCGAAACCCAAGAGATAGTTGTAGACATAGGCCAACACGTAGGTCGGCATGGCCAACGGCAGCACAAGGGCGATTTCCCAGAGCCATCGCCCTCGGAACTCGAATCGCGTCACCATCCAGGCGGTCGAGACTCCGAGCAAAAGCGTGAAAACCGCCACGGCGCCGGCCAAGGAAACGGTATTGATCAACAGCTCGGGAACGCGTGTGGTCCAAAGACGGTGCCACACAGCCGCATCGGCAGACAAGGCCAGGCTTGTCACATAGCCAAGCGGCAAGAGGATCAGGGTGGCACTGGAGAGAGCGACCACCTGCAGGGGTGAAGCGAAATGTTGGCGTAAGGTGGTCACAAGCAGGCTCGTGGGTTACCGGAGCCCTACTTCTTCAATGAGCAGAAGGGTGGGTTCGCGGAGTTCAGCCAGTTTGGCCAAAGGGACCAAGGCCGCGCGAAAACTCTTCCGCTCGATAAGGGCGGGATCGGCCTTGACCTCCGGATGAAGCGGATATTCCTTGTCGAGATCGGCGAACATCTTCTGACCGGCCTGCGCCACGAGGAACTCGACCAGCAGTTTGGCGCTGTCGAGGCGGGGGGTGTGTTTGAGAACCCCAATGCCCGCCACATTCATGATTGCGCCCATGCCGCCCTCGTGTTGATCCGGCATCAACACCCCGAGCGGAGCGGTCGGCTGAGTGGCGAGATGCCGATAGACGTAATAGTGGTTCACAATGCCCAGAGCGACCTGGCCCTTGGCCACCGCATCCACGATCTGTGAGCTCTTCTGGTAGACCTGGGTGCCGGCATTCTCTCGAAGTCCCTGGAGGAATTGTTTAGTGCGATCATCGCCGATGGTCGCGCGGACCACCGAGATGCCCGCTTGCAAGTACTCGCTGCCGGAATTCGGGATCGCAATCTTATCTTTCCACTTAGGGTCAGCCAGGTCGAGTAACGATTTGATCTGATCAGGCTTCACCATCGTCGTGTTGTAGACAATGATCCAAAAACGGCCGGATAAGCCGACCCAACTATTGTCTGAAGCACGGAACTGCGGGGGGATGGCCCGATCAACTTCCCGCATGTGCAGTGGGCGAAGAAGCCCCGCTGTACGGGCCAGCTCCAAGCTGCCGGCATCGTTGGTTATCAGGAGATCGGCTGGGCTGCGGTTTCCTTCCGCCTTGAGCCGGTTGACCAACTCGGTGGTGCCGGAGGAGAGCAGGTCCACTTGAATGCCGGTCTTGGCGGAGAATGCATCCAAGACCGGCTTAATCAGCCGTTCGGCCCGCCCTGAATAGACGGTCAGCTTGTCGACAGCCGAAGCCGGCGTCGGCGTGATCAGCCATGCGAGCACGAGAAGACAGCCCAGGGATTGGCCCATCCATATGAGTCGTGAGCGAGAACCGGGCAGACGAGGGAAAAGTCGACGGAAGCCTTCCATAGACGCAATCCTAAGACGTAATTGAAATTGATAAATCGTCTCAAAAAGAATAGCAAAAAAAACCGCAGGGGTCAATGACGGCAGCGAGAACAGAGCCCGTAGAGTTCAAGGCGGTGGGTTTGAATCGTAAAGCCGTTACGGGCGGCCACCTCTTCCTGAAGACGCTCGATGTCGCAGTTTTCGAATTCCACAATCTTGCCGCAGCCGGTGCAGATGAGGTGGTCGTGGTGACCTTTATGGGACACATTGTCGTACTGGGTCTGGGTGCCGAAGTGCCGGGCCTGTGCCAAGCCGGCTTCGCAGAAGAGATTAAGCGTACGGTAAATCGTCGCCAGTCCTAGGTGGGGATCTTTTCGCGCAAGCTGGTGGTACATCGCTTCCGCCGTGATGTGTTCTTGTTTGAGAAAGGCATTGAGAATCAATTCACGCTGGCGCGTGAACTTCAGCTGGTGCTTCCCGAGATGCTCTTTCAGCACCCCTATCTCTTGCGCATGCTTGGGCATAGCGCCGGCCTCGCCTCCTATAGGGGGCGTAATTAAAGACCAAACCCGAGACATGGTCAAGGGGAGGTCAGTGAGAAGACGCGCCTAAGAGCAGGTTTGACGATGATGCTGCAGGCTGTCTACAGTACCATCATTCCCCAACTACCGGCGGGAAGAATGAGAAAACCGACCCAGATCATCGTCGATCGAGCGCTCTTGTTGTACGTACTGCACCTGACGGAGCCGTACGGTCTGCTGAGCGACGTAAAGTTACAACAGCTGTGTTTTCTCTGCGAGCTCCAAACGTTCGGGAAGGGATACAAGGGGTTTCACTTTGAATTCTTCCGGTTCGCCTATGGGGCCTTTAGCAAAGATCTCGATAATGACCTCACGTCTCTTCGCCGGAAAGAACGGGTCGAGAATTTCACATTGTCCGATCAGGCGAAAGCAGAGGTGATTCCGTTACTGCTGAAGGGGATTGAGGGAGTGGAGACCAATGAGAAGGTCAAGGAGATCATCGACGCCGTTGTCACCATGTATGGACCGCAGGACGGCGGCGAGATTACCAAATCCGTCGAGGCGGTGGAACTAAGCATCCCACAGCAACCAGGATTCAAGATTCCATTGAGATATCGTCTTTCACACCACGCTCCTCGTTCCCCATCGGATCGAGGTGCAGGCCGAATTCATTCTTGCGCCGGCGATACAGGCGAAGCTGAGTGCCGCGATGGGCTATGAAGGCCTGGTCGCGCCGAGCGTTCAGAGTTGGTAGAGCTCGCCGTACTTCTTTTCCACATAGGCAAGGAAGGGTTCAGGACTCACACTTGTACCCATCACACGCTGTGCGAGATGGTCCGGAGTAAACATGCGGCCCCAGCGGTGGATCTTCTGTTCCAGCCACCGTCGGAGCACCATCAACTGTCCCGCCTCGATTTCATCCTCCAGATGAGGGATTTCGAGTTTGGCTTGCTCGAAGAATTGCACGGCGTAGAGGTTGCCCAATGTGTACGTGGGGAAGTAGCCCCAGGCCCCATATGACCAGTGGACATCCTGTAGCACGCCCTCCGCGTCAGACTTGGGAATGATCCCCAGAAACTCCTCCATTTTCTGATTCCAAATCGTCGGCAGGTCTTCGGGCTGGGTGGTGCCTTCAATGAGGTCCTGCTCAATCTCAAATCGTAGCATGATGTGGAGATTGTAGGTGAGCTCGTCGGCGTCCACGCGGATCAACGAAGGCTTCACACAGTTAATGGCGGCGTAAAATTGCTCGACGTCCACGCCACGCAGCTGGTGGTGGAAGGTCTGTTGGAGAATCGGATAAAAGTAACGCCAAAACGAGAGAGAGCGTCCAACGCAATTCTCCCAGAGACGTGATTGGCTTTCGTGGATGCCGAGTGAGACCGAATCGCCCAGCGGCGTGCCGAAATAACGCTGATCGAGCCCCTGGTCGTAAAGTCCGTGACCCCCTTCGTGGATGCAGCTGAAAAGACAAGACTGTAATTCGTGCTCATGCACGCGGGTGGTCACGCGCACATCGGTCGGGTGAAACGTGGTGGTGAAGGGATGGGTCGAAAGATCCAGGCGGCCGCGCTCGAAATCGTAGCCCATGGCAATCAGAACCAGCCGTCCGAATTCCAGTTGTCGAGCCTGATCGTACGTGTAGCGGAGGATGCTATCATCGATCCGAACCGTGCTCCGGGTGATTTTGCTGAGCAGCGGGATGAGCCGTGCCTTTAACCGGGCAAAAACGGGCCGGAGGGTGGCGATGGTGGAACCCGGTTCGTAGATGTCCAACAGCGCGTTGTAGGGTGATTCCTCGTAGCCGAGGTATTGGGCTTCTTCACGCTTGAGCGACAGCACCCGGCGGAGATTGGGGAGAAACATGTCGAACTTGCTCTGCTCTTTGGCCTCAGCCCACACTTGCTGAGCCAGCGAACACTCCCGACTCATCTTGATGACGAAATCAGAGGGAAGTTTTTTCGCCCGACTAAAGTCTCTCCAGACTTCGCGCAAGAGGGAACGAGAAGGTTCATCCCACCGATCTCCCGGCTGCTCGAAGGCCTGACCGGTAGCAGGGTCGACCCATTGGGACAAGAGGCTCTCTATGTCAGGGGATACCAGCTTCTGGTGGGCCAACCCTTGGAGCACGGCGATCTGCTCGGCCCGCGCTTCGCCTCCGCCTGCCGGCATGTAGGTTTCCTGATCCCAAGACAACACTGACGCAGCGCTATTGATGCGCTGGATTTCGAGAAGTCTGGTCGTCAGGGCTTCCAACGTCGCGATCGTCTTCAAGCGAGATCTCCTCTTGGCTATGCTAATATTCGGCGCGCGGGAATCGACCTTATCCTCTTAGTTTACGCAACGGTGCCCGGATTTTTCAAACCGTCGAAAGGCCTCAGATGAAGACCCTCGTACCAGTAGAAATCGAAGCCTATGCCCAGGCCCATTCTATGCCAGAATCAGCGATCTGTCGGGCACTTAGGGAAGAGACAGAGCGGACCATGGAGTATGCCCAGATGCTGGTGGGTCCGTTGGAAGGAGCGTTTCTCAAGATGATGGCGCAGCTGGTGGGGGCGAGGCGGGTGCTCGAAATCGGCATGTTTACAGGCTATAGCGCCCTCTGCCTTGCCGAAGCGATCTCGGACGATGGGGTAGTGATCACCTGCGAAGTCGATGAGGAGTCGGCAGCGGTGGCCCGGCAGTACTTCGCTCAGGCGTCATGTGGGAAAAAAATTGAAATTCGAATGGGACCGGCGCTGGACACGATGAGCGCGCTGGCCGGTCCGTTCGATCTGATCTTCATCGATGCGGATAAGGTCAATTATCCGAACTACTACCGACGCGCGCTCGACTTGATCGCCCCACAGGGTGTGATCTTGATCGATAATGTATTGTGGAACGGAGATGTGCTGAAACAGCCGCCTCCCGATGAGTCGACAGCCGCCATCCAGGAATTAAATCGCACGGTCGCCGCTGATCCACAAGTCAATGCCGTGCTGGTTACGATTCGCGACGGCGTACTAGTGGTGCGGCGGAAGCCAGGCCAAGGTTGAGAAGGAACAGATTCACAAGAATGGGCATTCTCTGTTCGACCTCAACCTCAGCCTTTACCTAGGCTTTCACATCCGCTTCCCACGACACATTCGCCGGGCACCATTGCCAGATGCCGAGGCTGATGATGCGGGTGAGTCCGGCGGGGATGCAGCCGGTGCGGTTGACCTTCACGTGTCGATTGATGAGTTTGCTCGGATCGCCGCAGCGCTTCAGATAATCATCAGCTTTGATGTCATGTAGATCGACGTGGGGCACGAAGAACGCGACAAATGGGACGGGCAAGACAGCCATCGAGGAGTCATCGACGCCTTCAGATCCTGAGCAATGGGTACCGGTTTGCGCGTGCTTCACATCATCGTGAATCAGAACTTTGGTGCAGCCGGCCAAAAGTAGGAGTGCAGTTAACAGGATACACAAGAATCTTCGGAAATCTTGCTTCTGGCGCATAAGTTACCCTCCTTCTCACCAGCCCAGTCTGTTAATCGAAGGCTAACACAAAAGTAAATGCAGTCAAGTGGCCGCGGTTGATCGCGGAATACTCCTTGACGTCGGATAGAAACAACGGTATCTCCATGGCCGTGACGCAACCATCAACGACGTTGGCCTACGGGTCGGTCGTTCTCGCGGCGGTGCTCTGGGGCGGCTCGATTGTAGCGCAGAAGATGGCCCTCGGGTCTTTCTCTGCCGTTGAGGCCTCCGTCCTCCGTGATACCGGCGGGTTGGCGATCCTCCTAGCGACCTGGTGGTGGCAGGAAGGCAGCCTAATCAAGCTGACCAAACCGGATGTCCGTATGTTAGGCCTGCTCGGGCTCGGCGTGTTGGGGAACCATCTGCTGATTCTGATGGGTCTCAGGTATGTGAGTGCGGCCGTGGGTGGGGTGATCATCGGATCGAGTCCCGTCGTGACCTCGCTGCTCTCGGCGATGTTGATTCGGGACGTTCCGCTGCGCGCCGTGTTGCTCGGAGCGATCCTCTCCTTTGCGGGTGTCGGACTGGTCTCCGTGGCTGGGTTTCAAGTGGCCGGGGAACAGCCGCTGCTGGGTAGCACGCTCGTGTTCCTGGGCGTCGTGAGCTGGGCGCTCTACAGCATCGGCAGCCGTCCCATCATGGAGCGGGTCTCGCCACTGACCGTCAACTGGACCACGCTGTTGGTCGCGACGGTCTTGCAAATTCCGCTTCTCTGGACTGATCAGAAGATGATGAATGCGGGTGTCGCGTCGGTGACGACGCCTGATTGGCTGGCGCTCGGCTATCTCATCGTATTTGCTACTGCCGTGGCGCAGCAGGCCTGGTTGTTCGGCGTGAAAGGGATCGGTCCTTCGCGAGCATCCGTTTTGGGGAACCTCACACCAGTCGCTGCAGTCGGACTGTCTGTACTGATACTGCACGAATCCATTGGCTTCGTCGAAATCATCGGCATTGCGCTGATACTGGCTGGGGTGTGGGTCGTAGACCGGCAAACCTCTAAGCTCTCGTCATCGTAGTCTTCGTGATTCTGACCTCGCCCCGCCCTACGGATTCCAGTATGATACGACTCATTTTCCTAAGCAGGAATGGGCATGCTCGAACGGCGCATCGAAGACGTCACCAAGGCCAACCAACGGTTTTACGAAGCCTTCGAAAGCTTGGACATTGCCAAGATGGACGAAGTCTGGGCTCATCTTGATTACGTCACCTGCATCCACCCCGGCTGGGCCTTGCGAACAGGATGGCCGGAAATCCGCGATTCCTGGGTGCTGATCTTCAATAACACCTTTTCCATGAAGTTCAGGCTCACCGATCTACAGATCCAGGTAGCCAGCGATGTGGCCTGGGTCATCTGCATGGAAAATATCACCAGCCAGCAATCCGACGAACCACAACAGGCGAAAGTCCTCGCCACGAACCTCTTCGAACGCATCGGCGACGAGTGGCTGATGATTCATCATCATGGCAGTGCGGTGATGGGCTGAAGCGCGGGTCCTGTCGCCGACCGGCCCGACCGTCCTCGCACGCCGCCCGGTGTAGGGACCTCGCTGCGGGCGGTGGGGCTCCCAGGTCCGCGCCACCCGCTGGAGGTAAAACAGGGAGTCAATGGGCCCCGCTTCTTCGGTGACATTACTCCTGCTCTCTGCCAGGCCCGAGGTGGAGGAGGGAGAAGAATGGGCGATGCTCGGTGAATGCGCGCAGGAGAAAACCACGAGGCCACCCGCTTGAAATGGTGGGGGGGAAAAGAGCAATCCAAGTACTATTTCAACTCAAGTCTTGGGCGTGTTGGAGGGCACTTCGTCAATGCGGATGGTCTTGACCCATTCTGCGGCGATGGTGTCGCGTTCCGGCATGGTCATCGCGGCATACTTCAGGAACATCTGCGGGCCTTTGCGCCGGCGCCAGGAGAGGAAGTTCAAGAAATGGTCTTTGCAGAGGGACTGGGTGCCGGCCGGGGCATAGGGTTTCGCGTGGCAATTCAGGACGCAGCAGTGACTGTCTTGCATCTCAATCCTCGTATGGTAGGCCTCAGTATGGTGGTCGGCTCGCTCGATTTTCAAGGGCTCCTACCCATAACACGAGCTTGACCTACCACTCGCTGCGGGGTAAGAACTGCCGGATGCGAGCTTCATGTCGGCTCCTCTGCCGGTTCATACCAGTGCTCATTTCCTTCAGTTGCATATCGGTTTCACAGGAAGAACATCCGTCCGAGAGCCCCTCTCGTGAAGCGAACGTTCTTGTGACGAACGTTCTCCCTCAAGGAATTGCCGTGGGCGATGTGACGGCGAACAGCGCGTTGCTCTGGATGCGCACCGATGGATCGGCCACAGTACAAGTAGAGTGGGCGCCGCCCGCTCTGTGGGAGAAGGTCTCGAAACTTGCGACAGCAGTCGCGCCGGTCGCCCGCTCGCCTCGCATGACGACCCGCGCCGATACGGACTACACTGCGACGATTTCTCTACAAGAGCTCGTTCCTTCAACGCGGTACCGCT
>JBQTHY010000085.1:0-6167 GCA_052389395.1 Nitrospiraceae bacterium
TGTCTGGAAGCATATGGGCCTCACACCGCCCGATCAGCTGGACCAGCCGATCTGCTCAGTGGCGGCCCAACTCGAACCGGATCGCGTGACCCAGCCGCTTGCCCTCCTCACCCCGACGATCGATGGACTGGTGACGGATTTCTTTGAATGGCGCGGGGCCGGATCGATCAAGACTCAGCCGCCGCTCGGCGCCATGTGGAAGGCCGGTGGAATCTTTACCGCAATTCGGTTCGGCTGGAGTCATGACTGCCTCTATCTCCGTCTCGACCCAGATGAAACCTCGCAGGCCCGGCAGAACAGCTTGGTTACGGGCATCACCTTGCGGGCTCCCCAGCGCACGTTTCGGCTCACGTTTACGCTCGCTCCCTCTGGTCCTCAACAATTCACGTTGTTCCAAGCGACGGGACCGGATGCATGGGAGGAGATCGGGTTCTATCGCTCGATCAGCCGCCGGGCCGTTCTCGAAGTGGCCCTGCCCTGGAAAGATCTTCATCTGGAGGAAGGACAGGAGATCCAGATGTCGATCGTGGTGCTGGAACATGGTCTCGAAGTAGCCCGCTACCCGCATCAGAGCTCAGCTCTGTTAACGGTCCCTGGGCCGGAATTCGATGCTGCCATGTGGCGAGTGTGAGCAACGCGAAGCGCTGGATGCTGAATGAGCAATTTTCAATGATTAATTGTGCTGGTGATATTTGACATTCAACCTTGATCATTGAACATGGCTGGAGGGGCTATGTCCGATTTACGTCGTGATCCGATCGTCGGCCGCTGGGTGATTATTTCGACTGAACGGAGCGTCCGGCCGCACGACTTTGCGCAACTGCAGCCGGCGAGGCCGATCTCTACCGCCCTCTGTCCCTTCTGCCCAGGACAGGAACGGCTCACCCCCAAGGAAATCATGGCCTATCGGCCGCAGCCTGCCGAACCCAATACACCGAATTGGACTGTTCGCGTTATACCCAATAAGTTTCCCGCGCTGCATGTGGAGGGCGACATAGGCCGTGAGGGCATAGGGTTGTACGACAGGATGAACGGCATCGGCGCGCACGAAGTCATTATCGAAACGCCGGGCCATAAGGAAGGGCTCGGCGATCTTCCGCCGAAGAAGATCGAAGACGTCATCTGGGCATACCGCGACCGCGTGCTCGATCTGAAGAAGGATCTGCGCTTCCGGTACATTCTCATCTTCAAGAACCACGGCGCCTCAGCCGGAGCCACGCTGGAGCACAGCCATTCGCAGCTCATCGCTCTGCCCATTGTTCCAACCAGCGTACTCGAGGAAATCGAGGGCTGCCGCGCCCACTATCAGCAGAAAGAGCGCTGCATCTACTGCGACATTCTCCGGCAGGACGTCTCAGATGGAGACCGCGTCGTGGCGGAGAATAAAGAATTCTTGTGTGTCATGCCGTTTGCCCCACGCTTCCCGTTTGAACAGTGGATTCTCCCCAAGCGTCACGCGGCCTACTTCGAAGAGTGTCAGAAATCCCAATTCGAATTCCTCGCTCCGATTCTTTCTGAATCGCTACGCCGCATGGACAAGGTGCTAACGAGACCGGCTTACAACTTCATCCTCCATAATTCCCCTTTACACGAAAAGAGCGGCGACTACTACCACTGGCACATCGAGATCATTCCCAAGCTCACGCAAGTTGCGGGCTTCGAATGGGGCACCGGCTTCTACATCAACCCGGTGTCGCCCGAAGAGTCGGCGAAGTATTTGAGAGAAACGGAGTTGTAGATCGGGACTTCTGAAAGCTATAGTGAGAGGGTTGGTTGAAGCATCCGACAACTCGCCCACCTCCAGCACTCCTCAGGGACCGATCCTCTTGCCCCTCTCCCTTCTCAAGACTATCATCCGGCCATATCGATAGTTGGAGGCCTAGTGCCGACGCGATACCGAATCGAAAATCCCACGCTCACGGGGCCACTGCGCCAGATCGAGCAACTGATTCGTCGCGCCGGCGGTCGGGCGTGGCTGGTCGGTGGCTGCGTGCGCGACCTCGTTCTTGGTCGGCAACCGCATGACTTGGACGTCGAAGTGTTCGGGCTGCCGCCTGGCCGGCTCCATGCGCTGCTTGGAGAACACTTCTCCGTGCAGTTCGTCGGAAAGGCTTTTGCCGTGTTCAAGCTGCAGGGCCTGCCCATCGATATTTCTGTTCCTTCACGCGTACTCACCGACAATACGTCCGTCCTAGGACTGCTCAGGCAAGCCGATCCCGACATGGACATTGACGATGCACTGGCGCGACGCGATTTCACGATGAATGCGATGGCCTGGGACCCTGACACGCTGGAACTCCGGGATCCCTTCAATGGACGTGACGATCTCACTGCTCACGTGCTGCGCCATGCGTCGGAACGATTTGCCGAAGACCCGCTGCGGGTCTTGCGTGGCATGCAGCTGGCTGCACGTTTCGGGTTAACTGCCGCGCCGGAGACCGTTGACTTCTGCAGGACACTGACGCAAGAGGGGCAACCGAAAGAACGTCTCTGGGAAGAATGGAGGAAACTTATCCTCCAAGGCATCAAACCATCACTGGGGCTACAGTTCCTGAGCGACTGCGGCTGGCTCCGCTTTTACCCTGAACTCGCTTCGTTGCAGGGCTGTGAGCAAGATCCCACTTGGCACCCTGAAGGTGATGTCTGGATCCACACGCTCCACTGCTTAGACTGGTTCGCCATGGAACGGACCAGCAACCAGGACGACGATTTGATTGTAGGACTCGGCGTTCTTTGTCACGATTTCGGCAAACCTTCGACAACAAAACGCGAACTTGGGCACATCATTTCGCGCGGCCATGAACCGGAAGGAGAGGCTCCAACGAAACGCTTCCTCGAACGCCTGACCAATCAGGAGGATCTCATCAACGAGGTGATTCCCCTCGTGTTGTGCCACCTCCGCCCCCGCGCATTCTACGATACAAAAGCATCCGATGGTGCGGTTCGGCGACTCGCGAGACAAGTTCGACGCATCGACCGCCTGGTGCGCGTCGCACGGGCCGATCACGCAGGTCGTCCGCCCAAACCGTTTGACGGCTTTCCGGCCGGGATGTGGCTATTGGAACGCGCGCGGCAACTTGACGTCGATGACCAAGTTCCCACTCCCCTCGTGATGGGCCGCCATCTCCTTGAGCTAGGAGTCCAACCTGGCCCTGATTTGGGACGGCTACTCAACGCCTGTTATGAAGCCCAGTTGGATGGTGAGTTCACCTCTGTCGACCAAGGCATCGCCTTTGCCAAACACTTGCTTGTTCCGCGGCAACCCTGACTTGCTTCTCTCCTCTTCACTCAGTCCTTCCCTCGGCAGCGCTCGGGACCCCGAGCCAGTCGAAGGGCAGCACTCTTCCTTTGTCCCTCAACAGGCCCCTTGCCCGCCGATGCATCGAGAGCATAAAATTGAATGATGGACGTACAACTGAGCCATCCCTCTCGAAGCATACACATCAAAGGCCCGAAGAAAGCGAAGGACCTTCTGCGCGAATTGAATCTCGTGATCGAAGCGCACCTGGTCATTCGCGGCGATGATTTGGTGACCGAAGACGAAATGCTCTATGACACGGATCAGATCGAAATCCGACCGGTGATCTCCGGCGGGTAACTTACCCTGCTCCTGCTTGATCTATTCGTAATGCGTCTAGAGACGAGATCGTTCACGGCACCCTCCTTCTCCCAATCCTGATCGACGTGTCTGTGCCGGATGTTGATGTGGCGTGAGGTGGCGCCAATCAGATCGCCGAAGGGTTTTCCATTGAGCGGAGAGTTTCGGAAGGAAATGAGGCGAGGGACCTTGGCACAGGAATATTCGGAATACGCTATTGTTGAACAAGCCCTAACGTGGTTGCCGTGCCAGATAGGTCCGCCAGCTGCCGTACGCGGTGATCTCTCGATGCCCTTCGACGAGCGCCGGCTCGCCCAGCATACCCAGGACGATGCTTCCGTCTTCCAGCCGCACCTTTCCGACGCATAGACCGGGGGGCTCGTTCAGCAGGATCCCCGCCAGCCCGGCGGCGGGCACCGACCAGACTTCGACCGCAACCTTGACACCGCTCCCATCGGTTACACGCAGCATCGCAGGATGCTCGTCGTTGATCGTCCAAAGACGATACGCAGGCTCGGTCTTCGACTCCCTGACGAATGTTGCCTTGGCAGCCGCCATGTTGGGGTTGAGCTTGAGCCCCCGCATCAGCGTGCCGTTTACCGCGAGCAACACTTCGCTCTGGTTCACGCGGCGCTCCCCGCGACTCGCGGAAAACCTTGAAGCGTCTCGGCCAGCGCCGCAAGGGCTTGGATGTGAGGGACGGCACAGCGCGCGCTTCGCTCATACACCGCCTCGATGAGCTCGGTCGGCCGCAACGCCTCCGCCTGGTAGAGCTGCTGCAGCGTGGAAATACTCAAACTGCCGTTTTGAGGAGACCAACCCATTCCATCAACTCTCTGAATGTTTTGAGCAGACCTACGACGGTCGGTACGATCTCTTGCAGAGGCTCGACCTGATGCCCCAGCACCGTACCGAACCCTCCTGGCTTGACAAAATCGCGCTGCATGTCAATGATGACCTAGGCCACTCGAGCGCGCGACTCTCGGGGAGGCAACTGATATGGATAGGGGATGCGATCACCTTGTTCATACCGCATGTCCTGTCATGTGTCGTCCAATGAGCGCGAGGTCGGCACCGGACGACGTCGTTTCATAGACCAGTTGACCGTTAAACATCACCACGGTACGGTCGGCCAGTTCCAGGATCTCGTCGAGGTCTTCACTCACCAGAAGGACAGCCGTCCCGCGATTGCGCGCGGAGACAATCTGCAGGCGAATTTCCTCCGTGGCCAAGAAATCCAACCCAAAACATGGATTGGCCACGACCAAGATCTCGACCTCGGCCGAAAGCTCCCGTGCCAGGACCGCTCGCTGCACATTCCCTCCTGAGAGCGACTGGACAGGGATATCCGGATAAGGCGGCTTAATGTTATACCGCTCGATCAAGCTATAGGCGCTGCGCCGCAGCGCGGGACGGCTGATGAGCCAACCTCCCATGGCATGGGGCTCCAGGTCAAAATTGCGAAACGCCAGGTTTTCTGCCAGGCTCATGCGTGCCACGCAAGTGTTCTGGAGCGGTTCTTCAGGAAGGCAGAAAATCTTATGCCGCATTATCTTCTCACGGGTCGGTTGAAAAGGGAGATCCTGTACGAGGATCGTGCCGGCGGTGGCCTGGCGTTGTCCGGCCAGTACCTCGACCAGTTCTCGCTGTCCATTGCCCGATACTCCGGCAATCCCCACGATCTCGCCCGCATGAATGGTTAACTGTAACCCCCGCACAACTTCCACACCGACATCATCCTTGACATGGAGATCTTGCAGGACCCGTTTAGGGATCCTGCTCAAAGGGGCGCCCCGTTGCTTGGGTTTTGTCGTGACTTCAGACCCCACCATCATTTCAGCCATCTGAGAAACCTTCAAATCTGCGACTTTTCCAGACCCGACGAATTGCCCCTTCCGCAGCACCGTCACTTCATCCGCAAAGGCCGCCACCTCTCGCAGTTTGTGCGTGATGATCAGCACACTCAATTGTTGGGCCAGAGTCATGGTCCGGAGATGCCCCAAGACTTCATCCGCTTCTTGCGGCGTCAGGACAGAGGTCGGTTCGTCCAGAATGAGGATACGGTTGTGCAGAGCGAGTTGTTTGAGAATTTCAACTTTTTGCTTTTCTCCAGCTGCCAGCGAACTCACGTGAGCAGTGAGCGAGACCTGGAACGGCATCTTCGCCATAAACTGAGTCAACTGGTCTTCTTCCTCCCGCCAATTGATGAGAGGGTTCAACTTCGCTTTGGAGATCACCAGATTTTCGAGAACCGTCATATTGGGAATCAGAGTAAATTGCTGATACACCATTCCGATTCCCAATGCCTGCGCGTCACGGGGGTTACGAACCGTGACCTGTTGCTGATCCACGAGAATTTTCCCTTCATCGGGGTGGTAATAGCCCATGATGCATTTCACCAGGGTGCTCTTGCCTGCGCCGTTTTCACCAAGCAGCGCATGAAACCGACCGGGCCGCAGCCCAAAATTGACGTCCTCCAAGGCCACCAGCGCCCCGAAGCGCTTGGTCATGCCCAGGACTTCCAGGTCTGGAGGAATAGGATTCGTCATGAAAGCGCCTCTAGCAAGGC
>JBQTHY010000086.1:0-4433 GCA_052389395.1 Nitrospiraceae bacterium
CAGATGCTCGAGGCTGCCAGACGAAAGGCGGCATCACTCGGGCTGTTCAACATCACGTTTCGAACGGGTGACGTCACGACGTTGCCGTTCGAGGCAGCTTCGTTCGACGCGGTCACGAGTCGATTCTGCTTGATGTTTCTTCCAGAAATTCCGAAGGGCGCCGCCGAAATCGAGCGGATCCTGAAGCCAGGTGGCTGGGTGTCGGCGGCTGTCTGGGCTGCACCGGACAAGAATTCCTACCTCATGATTCCAATCACCGTCATCAAGGAATTCCTTGATCTTCCACCGCCAGACCCAAGCGCGCCAGGAATTTTCCGCCTCGCAAAACCGGGCGATCTGGCAGAGATGCTGCAGCAGGCAGGATTCGTCAGCATCGCCGAGGAAGAATTTTTGGCGGAGGTACGTTTTTCTTCTGGGGAGGAGTATTTCGAGAGCCTGATGGACATCGCTGCGCCGATTCAGAATCTGTTTGCAAAACTGTCCGACCGACAGAAAGCAGACGCGCGTGACCGTATCGTCAGTTCCGTAGACCAATACCGCAGAGCAGACGGTATCGCCCTCCCTATCGCTGTGCGAATGGTCGCGGCGCGCAAGCCCATCGGATAATCCGATGCCACCGAAGCACGACGGCTTCAAAGATTTCGTCCTGGATCAACTAGCCGATGTGCGCAGCATCACCTGTCGCGCCATGTTCGGTGGGTATGGCCTCTCTAGCGGAAAGACATTCTTCGGCATCATTCACAAAGGCCGGTTGTATTTCAAAACGTCGCCTGCGACCGTTGCCATCTACGAGCAGCAAGGCATGAAGCCGTTCCGGCCAAGCACTAAACAGACCCTGAAGACATATTACGAGGTACCCGCCGAGATCATTGAGGACGGCGAGCAGTTTACTACTTGGGCCGCGCGGGCAGTCTCACTCATGTGAGCCAGCCGAGGATGAACTCATGGTCCGACTTGGACTTTGATCCATTCGGCGATCGCTTTCGGTTCCCCCTTACGAATCTTGATTTCAATCTTGCGCCCCTTCTGCAGGTCGCCGATTGCGCCATTTTGATTCGGTAGTTTCTGCTCGCTTCGGTCCAACCAAATCATCGTCCGGTCCGTGATCCCGACCGTCTGTGCACCAGAGGGATTCGAGACGGTCACCATCCGCGTCCCAGGATCCACTGATTCAATTGTTCCGATCACAGTCTCCTTATTGGACAGCCCGGGAGACTGACCAATGGGGATGAACATTTCGGTGGCTTGCTGCCCAGACGCATTGAGAGCGCCTCCCAGCGCCACGACTACGATCGCCGGTCTCAGGTAGCGATTCAGCATGGCACCTCCCTTCGATTGCCATTTCCCGATTAGCCGTCGCGCGAACTCATTCAGGATGCCTCAATGAGTTGTGCGCGGGCATTCCGTAACTCATCAATGGCCTCCTGGGTAAGGCCGCGCCGCCTGAAGAAACTGCAGTGAGCCTTCTCCGCGAGTTCCTTGGCCTTCTGCAGATGGGCGACCGCCTCTGGATGGAGCCCTCCCCCATCCAGAACCTTGAGGCTGTCTTGCATCTCGCTCACGGCTCGCTTGAGGAGTTCTCGACCCTCAGGTCGTTCGGCAAAGCCCTTCGTGGCACTAGACTCCAAGAGCTCGACACTCTGCCGAATGTTCTCAAGGCCATTGAGGACGCGGAGAAACGCGGCCACCGCCACCACCTGGGTTGCATCCAGCCGGATGCCCACCTTCCGCGGATCGTTCTGGGCCAGAAGCTGTCCGGATGGGGAGTTATTGAAGGCATCGCCGTTGTAGAACGCCACCGCCCCTTCGATGGTCTCGATAGAATTGTTGTGGAAGAATGGACCGGTGTCTGCCGCTTCCACCAACGGAGGAGTGTTGAAGGCGCTGTCGCCTGGCTTGCCGAACCCGTCGTCAGGCGGGTTCCGTTCGCTTGTGAGATCAGCCGGCTGGTCCGGCAGATTCTCCACGCCGGTATTGAAGTTCGCGTTTCCGATGTTGCCGCCGCCAAAGTTTGCCGTCGCCCCGGCGTTGGCATGGCACAGATTGCACTTGCCCAGCCCGTTATCCAGGAAGATATCCTGGCCACGTCTTGGGACGATACCTTTGAGCGACAACGGCAACATCAGGTCCTGCTGGCGTCCTAACGAAAGGTGAAAGGCCTCCAGGGCATCCAATTCTTCCTCGGTCGGGAGTCGAAAATCCACCCCTGGGACGCGATTCAAGGTTTTGGTGAAATGCTGGATGACGGCCCCAGTCGCAAAGGACCGAAGCGAGCCGTCTCCAGGTGCGCCGTCTCCCGACCAGCCTGTGCGTGGTCCCTGGTTGCTGTTGACGGAGGTCGGCAGCGCGAGCACGTGGGGCACGCCACGCATAACGAACTTCTTTTCCAAGTCGTTGAACCCGTCCAGATTCTCCAGGATCAGACCGAATTGCCGCATCAAGGTCGGATTCTCGAAATTCTTCTTGAGGTCGGGGTTAAATTCGGCGACAAAGAGGGGATCGTTGGCTGGCAGGGTCGCGATGAAGGAGGGGTTGATCGAGAAGTTCGCCTCCGCTCGGTGGCAGGTCCCGCAGGTTCTTCCGTTCCCTTTGAACGTCTCGTTAAAAAAGATCTCTCTTCCTTTGGAGATAGGATCAGTCGGAGGCGATGGCAGTGACGTGCAGCTCGATACTGCCAACAGAATCCACATCAGGAAGGGGGATAGGACGATCAGGACAAGCGCCTTCCTATACTACTGATTCCGGTTAGGCCATCTCATACGTACCTTCTCGCAACCGCATCCTCACGATTATCTGATCGTGCAAAATTCCGGCCACGATGTGTGTCAGTCTTTTCTTGTGGAATTCTGCTCACTTTGCCCCGTGAGATGTTTGACGTCCCTGTACTGCCGTTCCTACAGGGCCTGACACAAGGGAGTCAGCGACGATAGCAGGACAAGCGGGCGGGAATGTTGCGTATGGACAGAACGCAAGGCGCGAGAGCGGGTTCAGGCTGAGGCTAACGCAACGGGCAGCGTAACCATTGCAGCAACCAGCCCGCCAGAGAGATGCTGTCGGAGGTTCTTGAAGTGGGGACCTTAGAAGAGCTGCGTGGTCAGGCGATCTCTTTGATCAGGTCCATGGGAGCGACGATCCCTAAGAAGCGTCCTGACTCATCCACAACGGGCAGAAGATGAACCGTCTTCGGCGCGTTCAGCATGAGTGCAGCGCATTCCAGGACCGAATGGTCAGGCCGCACAGTCGGCGGCTCCCGATTCATGACGGCACTCACCGGCTGGTCTCGCATGGAAGCCAGCCGCTCGTGAAGCAGGCTGAGATCCGGCGCGAACCGAACATCAGGCAAGTCACCCGAAACGATATAGGGCGGCACCACGTGGCGGAGCAGCCGCCAGATATTTATCGTGCCGAGTAGGTTCCCGTTCGCGTCCACCACGGGAAAGGCCTGGAGCTTCATCTCGGCGAATTTGTGGACCGCGTCACCGATTGGACAGTCCGGTGAGAGCGTTACCACGTCCCGCGTCATGATGTCACGCGCCTTCATAGGTATCGCCACCATACGTAGACGGCGCTGATGGCGACTTGGAACAGCATGATCGGAAAGGCGATCTTGAAGAATGGCAGGAAACGGAAGGGGACACCGCCTCGCTCCGCGATACCGGCCACGATCAGGTTTGCTGAGGCACCGATGAGGGAGCCGTTGCCCCCCAGACAGGCGCCCGCCGCCAGGGCCCACCAGAGCCCTTCCAGTTGATGGGGCGGAACGCCGGCGGCTTCGAACACCGGCAGCATGTCCTTGATCATCGGGATCATGGTGGCCACGAACGGGATGTTATCGACGATCGCTGAGAGAATGGCCGCGATCCAGAGCACAACCATGGTGGTCACCCCGAAATCCCCGCCGGTGAGGCCCAAGATCCACTCGGCCGTCATTTTTAGCAGACCCACATGCTCGACGCCAGCAACAATAATGAATAATCCTATGAAGAAGAAGATGGTCACCCATTCGACTCGCATGAAGAACTCATGGAGTTTGTGACTCGCCGCCTCCGGATTAGCCCCAGCCGTGACGAACAAGAGGAGCAGAGAGGCTCCTCCCATGGCGATCGTTGCCGGCTCGAGGTGCAACGGGTGAGCGAACACGAATCCCACGATGACGAGGCCGAACACCGGCAGCGATTGCTTCAGAAGCCTGACATCCCGGATCGCCTCATACTCATCGAACAGCATGACCCGCTCCCTCGCCTGCGGCGAGACACTCAAATGCCGGCCGTAGATGACCCAGAGCGGGACCAGGGGTGCAGCGAACACGGCCAGGCTAAGTGGGCCACGGTTCAGGATGAAATCATTGAACGTCCAATGTGTGGCCGACCCTATCATGATGTTCGGGGGATCTCCAATGGGGGTGGCTGTACCCCCCGAATTCGACGCATTGA
>JBQTHY010000087.1:0-2123 GCA_052389395.1 Nitrospiraceae bacterium
CTTGATCTCCTGCACCTTCACGTAGCCCACCTTACCGTTCTTGTCGACGATCACGGTCGCGCGCTTGGAGCAGTTCAGCGGTTCGAAGTAGAGGCCATAGGCCTTCGCCGTGGTCCGATGGACGTCAGACAGTAGACGATGCTTGAGGTCCATCGACTCGGCCCAAGCCTTGTGCGAATAGAAACTGTCGCAGCTAATGCCGAACAGCTCCGCATTGGCGGATTGGAACTTGGGGAAGTCGTCGGTCAAGCACTTGTTCTCAGTTTGGCAGACTGGGCTCCAGTCCAGCGGATAGAAGCAAAGCACGACATTCTTCTTGCCGCGATAGTCACTCAACTTCACGTCCTTCTGATCTTGATCTTTCAGATTGAAATCCGGTGCCGTATCGCCCACCTTGATTTCTGCTGCTACGTCGCTCATCTTGGATCCTCCTTTGCGAGCTTTGCTCTATGTTGTCGAGAGTGAGGTCTCAGATCGAGAGAACCCCGTCTTGAAACGCAAACTTTGTAACCTGTGGCTCGAAAGCTTGTCAACGGGCCTGAAGACCTAGGGCTCTTGGGGAAGAACGATAACCCGTTTAATAATCATATGATTCGCTGATCTTGCAGTTCGCGGAATCCCACCATGCGTCCAGCCGGAGCCGCGGTGCGGTAGTTCGCGACGCGAATGTTGCGGCCGAGCAAGGGGAGGTAGAAGGCTGTGCCGACTTTGGCGGGTTGGCCCATACGCAGCAGCTCGCTGGCCGACTCGATCAGGAGTTCCTTGGCAGTATTCTCGGGGAGCCCTTTGCTCTGGAACATCTCGATCTCATCCAACCCGAACTTCGTCAGGCCCAGCGAGTAGGACCAGACGCGGTCAGGTCTGGAGGTATCGTTGTGGACAATGGACAGGTGGTCGTCCAAGAGAAAGCTCGTGAGCGCACGATTCTGCCAATCCGACGGATTGATGTAGGCTTGCGTAGTGACATCATAGGCAGTCCCCTGCGTCAGCAGGGTGAGGCCCCGGGCTAACCGAGCGGCAAAGAGAATCGTATCCGGCATGTCTCGCGGAGACGCGAGGGAAGGCGCGACTGCGCCCATCACGTCATGTTCCCAAACCAACTGCTTCATGACTTCGGCGACTTGGCTCGGCGGGAGCGGCATCACTACATGGGCTGACCAGGGACCGTGAGTCGCGTGCCAGGATTCGGGCGAGCCCGATTCATGGCGAACGGCCAGTAGCCCGCCATACTCCCGCTCGTACCAGATCTTGAGTTCGTCCGTGGCCGGGGCAAAGCCGCGATAGCCGATGAAGTAGAGGGGCGGGCGTTTGGCGGACG
Source organism: Nitrospiraceae bacterium (assembly GCA_052389395.1). Classification (GTDB taxonomy): domain Bacteria; phylum Nitrospirota; class Nitrospiria; order Nitrospirales; family Nitrospiraceae; genus Nitrospira_D. The sequence goes on from JBQTHY010000087.1 coordinate 1,319, forward strand.
GCTTGGCGGTCTTCTTGCGAATCCTCATCCCATAACCCGTATCTCGTCCCTAGTGAAGTTGATCTCGTGATTGCGAGGAATGTTCAATGCTCGATTCTCAATGCTCAATTGAACATTCAACATTGAACATTGAGCGTTATCGTTGCTCGCGCTTCACGAACGACCGGTACCAGAAGTCATTTCCCGGCCTTCTTGGCCTTGCGGCGATCATCCGCGTTCAACAGCCGCTTACGAAGACGCAGATTCTGCGGAGTGACCTCGACTAGTTCATCGGGTCCGATATATTCCAGCGCGAATTCCAACGTCATTTCCCGTGGAGGCGTGAGGACCAAGGCTTCATCGGAACCCGATGCCCGCATGTTTGATAGATGCTTTTCTTTGCACACGTTCACGTCGAGGTCGTCATCTCGACTATTTTCGCCGACGACCATGCCGCGGTACACCTCGATGCCCGGGCCGATAAACATGGTCCCGCGTTCCTGCGTCATGTAAATGGCATAGGCGGTACTGGTCCCGTCCTCAAATGCGACGAGCGACCCGTGCGGTGCCACGACTAAATCGCGCTCTTCCCCCGGCTCGTAGGCCTTAAACACATGGTGCATGATGACGGTGCCACGGGTCTTGGCGAGCAGAATGTTCTTAAGACCCATGATGCCGCGCGTGGGGATGTGGTATTCCAAATGCATCTCGCCGGGTCCGACATCGGAATGGATGAGCCGCATGTGCCGAATTTCGCCGCGGCGTTTTCCGATTTCTTCGATGACCGCTCCCTGATAGATCTCCGGGATCTGGATCGTCAGCTCCT
>JBQTHY010000088.1:0-6178 GCA_052389395.1 Nitrospiraceae bacterium
AAGCAAGGAACAAGGTCCATGGTCAGAGTCAGTGTCACTTCGGCGTTTTTCTTGGCGCTGGGAGTCTCCGGTACCTGGGCAAATGAGCCAAGCTACGGCAATGTCCAGCATACCAGCGGCGGCCACAGCGCCATGGGAAGCTATGGCATGGGCATGATGCATAGCAGTACCGGCCACCTGATCAGGCACCTTCTCCAACATGAGACGGAGATCGGGCTCACGGCCGATCAAGTCGCTAAACTGAAGGACATTCAATTGAATCTTGACAGGGCGCGTATCAAAGCTGAGGCCGACATCCAAATCGCCGAGCGTGAACTGAGAGCGCTCACCGACAATGAGCAGTCAGACTTCAGCGCGATTGAAGCCAAGCTTAAGGAAAGCGAAGATCTGCAGGTCTCGCTGCGCATGACCTCCATCAAGACCCGCCGAGAAGTCCTGGCTCTCCTGACGCCGGAGCAGCGAGCGAAGGAAAAGGCTGAACATGAGAAGATGATGCAGCAACACAGGGCGGGCGGGAAGGGCTATCGCGTCCCGCATGGAAGTGCTGCACCGTACGGCTCCAACCCTCACGGCTCAAATCCCCATGGGAGTCCTGGCAGCGCTATGCCCACTCCCCCGAGCAACATGGCGTGCAATAACACCACGGCATAACCAGGAGGTCGCTCGTGAAATCCCTCAGTCTAATCGTGGTTCTCACCGTCGGAACCGTCTTGGCCCTTAGCTCTCCGGCATGGAGCGACAAAAAGAAAGACGAGGATGGCGATATGGCCGCCTTGGCCAAAGACGCCAAAGTCACCATCTATCAAGCGATCAAGACCGCGTCTGAGAAAATCCCTGGGACCGTCGTCGAAGCCGAGCTTGAAAAGAAGCACGGCAAGACAGTCTGGGAAGTGGAAGTGCTCGGGGCGGACGGAAGGGTGATAGAAGTCCACATTGATGCCGCTACCGGAGCCGTAATCGACACGGAAACCAAGGGCAAGAAGGATGAGAAAAAGAAGGATGGGAAGGAGAAGTGCGGGCGTCCCGATATAGGTTGTTGATTTCATGGCACCAGATCGTAAGCTAAAGAGTCAAGATCTGCTGGTTGGTCCAGGACGTGCGCCAGCGCGCGCGATGTTGAAAGCGGTGGGCTTCACTGACGACGACCTCTCAAAGCCCATCGTCGGGGTGGCGAATACCTGGATTGAGGTCATGCCTTGCAACTACCACCTGCGCCGGCTGTCGGAGCGAGTCAAAGCCGGCATCCGAACTGCCGGTGGGACTCCGATTGAGTACAACACGATCGCCGTGTCGGATGGGATCTCGATGGGGACCGAAGGAATGAAGGCGTCGTTAATCAGCCGCGAAGTGATTGCTGATTCGATCGAGCTGGTGGCACGTGGCCACTTATTCGACGCGGTCGTGGCGCTCTCCGGGTGCGACAAAACGATCCCTGGAACGGTCATGGCGCTCGCCCGGCTTAATCTTCCCTCAGTGATGCTCTACGGCGGATCGATCATGCCGGGACAGTATCAGGGCCATGACGTGACAATTCAAGACGTCTTCGAAGCGGTCGGCAAACATGCCTCTGGCAAGATGACCAACGCTGAGCTGAAGGACCTCGAAGATCATGCGTGCCCAGGACCAGGTGCCTGCGGAGGACAGTTCACTGCCAACACCATGGCGATTGCGTTTGAGTTCCTCGGGATTTCCCCGATGGGCCGCAACTGCGTTCCCGCTATGGATCCGCATAAAGACGACGTGGCGTTCGAATGCGGCAGGATGGTCATGGACTTGATCAAGAAGAATCTGCGTCCCAGGCAGATCATCACCCGCAAGTCATTGGAGAACGCGATCGCCGCGGTCGCGACAACGGGCGGGTCTACGAACGCCGTGCTGCACTTGCTCGCGGTGGCCCATGAAATGGGCCTGAACCTTCGCATCGACGATTTCAACAAGATCAGCCGCAAGGTTCCGTTGCTTGCCGATCTCAAACCGGGAGGGCGTTTCACCGCGGTGGACTTGTTCACCGCAGGCGGCTCCACGCTTGTCGCCAAGCGGCTGTTGGATGCTGGTATTCTCCATGCCGATCAGTTGACCGTCACCGGCCGAACCATCGGAGAGGAAGCCGTCGAAGCCAAGGAATACCCAGGCCAGCAGGTACTTCGCCCCTTGTCGAATCCGATCAAGCCGACCGGGGGACTCGTTATCTTGAAGGGCAACCTCGCGCCCAAAGGCTGCGTGGTCAAGGTGGCCGGGCACTCCATGATGAAGTTCCAGGGGCCGGCCAAGGTTTATGATCGGGAAGAAGATGCGTTCGTCGCGGTGAAAGCGGGACAGATCAAGGCTGGGGATGTCGTCGTGATTCGGTACGAAGGCCCATCCGGCGGACCGGGTATGCGGGAGATGCTGGGCGTCACTGCCGCGATCGTCGGAGCCGGACTCGGGGATTCTGTTGCGCTGCTTACTGACGGGCGTTTTTCAGGTGCGACTCACGGCCTGATGGCCGGGCATGTAGCGCCGGAAGCCGTCAAAGGTGGTCCGATTGCTGCGGTAAAGAACGGGGATACGATTACGTTTGATATCGCCAAACGTCGGCTGGATGTGAATCTGAGCCAGAAGGAAATTGCGACGCGGCTGAGTAAGCTGAAGCAACCAAGGCCTGCTTACACCTCCGGCGTGATGGCGAAATACGCGAGACATGTCTCCTCCGCCTCCGAAGGCGCTGTCACAAGCTAGTCTGAGCTTGAGTGAAACCCAGACCCTGCGGGGCGAAGTCGAAGCCAAGGTGAATCGACCTGATCAGTAATAGGCAATCTCTCGTTCTCGACTGACCGTCGATTCACTCACGGATACTGTCCCATTTCTCTCCGACCATCGCTGGACGGTTTCCTTCGTCCAATTACCCGCGCCGTCGATCTCGTAGGTCACCACGGCCCTGCGAAGGTGGGCACTCCGCATGAACTCGCTCTGCTGCTCGATTCGCTGCCCGGCCTCATTATACCGGTAGAAGTCTTTTCGCATGAGATTACCGTCGCTGGTGTAAAACCGGCTTTCCTTAAGACGGCCCAGCGGGCCGTAATGATGGGTGGCTTCCTGCATGAGTCTCCCGTTGAAGTAGCGCGCCCCGTAGACCAAATTTCCCCCGACATCGTAGAGGGATCTTTCCGCTGTGCTGCCGCCGTTGATTTCTACTTCCTCGACTCGAATCCCCCGTTCGTCATAGAAGCTAAAGTCTGCATGTGAAAGCTCGCCATCTTCCGTTGCCGCCACCACTGCGGACTCCCGCCCCTCCTCGTCAGTCCCATAGCGATAGAGTTTCTTGTAGACCACATCTCCGTCCGTGTTGACAGTTACTTCCTCGATCAGCCGACCTGATGCATCGTAGTGATAGAAATAATGGGAAGATTCCGCCCCATTGGTCGGCACCAACTCCAACTCGACAAGTCGACCGCTGCGATCGAACTGGTGAATGGTTCGAAGCTGCAGATGTTTGGTGATGACAGTTTTGACCGGGCCGACCAAGTCGTACTTGGCGAGATCGTTGAGGTTCGACGCTTGGATCGGTACGACGCCCAGCAAGAATGCAGAGAGACATGCTAGGAGAATGCGGCTACTTCGTTGGCGGAAACAGATAGACATTCGACGGGCATCATACACCGCCTTCCTCACTAGAGGAAACCCTGCCTCGCATCTCCGAGATCAAATTGTCGAGCTCGGCTTCGGTCTTCCTGCACCCGTTGACGAGCCGGTCGGGCTGATGGATGGAAGCACGTGCGGGTAAACGGAAGGGCTGCTTATTGAAAGTCCCGTTTCTGGAAAATAATGCCGGCGAGCAGGAGCAGAAAAACCGCGTACGCGAGACCGTAAGCGGTCGTCAGCGCGAGCTGACTCGTCGTGACATCCATGTGATGAATTACCTGCCCTTTCAGGTTAAACCGCTCAAGATTTGGCAAAAGATAATAGATCGCGTTCAGGACGGCCTTCCCCACATCGCCCATCTTCTCCCCGAAGAGTTTCAGGTCGGTCGACAGATGACCCAGTGCGTAGATCGCCAGCGTAAAAATGGCGCTCAAGGTCGTGCTCGTAAACGTCGAGAACAGGAGCGCGACCGCGGTGACGACGAGAAATTCCAGGAAGATACATCCGAGCGCTTCGAACAGCAGGATCGTAATGGGTGCATTGAGATAAGCCATCACAGCCAAGAGACCTGCCACCATGACGGCTGTATTGATCAGCAGAGTGATGACAAGTCCAAGGTATTTGCCGATCAGGAATTCATACCGTGGCACCGGCTTGGACACGATCGTATAGATGGTCTTTTTGTCGATCTCTTTGCTGACGAGACTGATCCCGACAAAGATGGCGATCAGCACGCCAAACAAGTTCATGCTCGAGAGGCCGAGGTCTATTATGAGACGGTCCCACTCCCCCACCGTCAGGCGCGTGAGCAGGACAGAACTCCCGATCATCAAGAGAGCGAAGAAGAGGAGGTTGTACAGAAGCTTTTCCCGAAGATTTTCGCGAAAGGTATTGAAGGCAATCGACAGGACTCTCATTGCCCCTCCCGCAGCCCAGGCGCCAGGCCTTTGACTTCACGAATGAAGAGTTCTTCGAGGGAACTTTTCTGTGGGGTCAAAGACACCAGTTCCCCTTTGGCAGCTCGGACGATCTCCAGGGCATTGACCACTTGTTGCTGATTCTTCAGGACCACCAGTGCCTGGTTCCCTCGCGTGAACAGTCTCTCAGCTAGAGGACGAAGGTGCTCCATTGCCTCTGTCGTGAGTCCGTCGACAACCATTTCCACGGATTGTGTCGCACTTTGCCCTACCAAGTCTTTGACGCGCCCACAGGCGACCATGCGACCTTTCAGAATGATCGCAACCCGATCGCACAGCAGTTCTGCATCATGGAGGATGTGCGAGCTGAAGAAGATCGTTTTTCCGCTCTCTTTGAGCCGAAGTATGAGGTCCCTGATTTCCTTGCGACCAACCGGGTCCAGCCCTGACATCGGTTCGTCAAGCACAACAAGCTCCGGGTCATTGATCAGAGCCTGAGCGATCCCGACACGCTGCAACATCCCTTTGGAAAACTTTCGCAGCTGCAAGTTTCTGGCATGACTCATTCCGACGAGATCGAGCAACTCCGTCACGCGTTGTTCCAAGAGAGCTCCCCGCAGGCTGAACAGATGCCCATAAAATTGGAGGAACTCGGCTGCCGTCAGGTAGTCATAGAAATACGGCGACTCAGGGAGAAAGCCGAGTCTTGACTTGGCCTGATTGTCACCGATCGGTCGCCCTAGCAACGTCGCGCGCCCGGCAGTGGGATAAATCAGCCCCATCAAGATCTTGATGGTCGTGGTTTTGCCAGCTCCGTTCGGGCCAAGAAACCCAAAGACCTCTCCCCGACGCACTTCAAGGTTCAGCCCCTCAAGCACTGTGATCCGACGGCCCCAAAAACCGACCTTAAAGACCTTCGTGAGTCCTTCGGCTGTGAGAATGTTTTCTGAACCAGTCATGGCTTCTCAGATACTCTTCCGGAATTTTCCCGCATCTCCAGGACGGTACAGTCGCAACCGTTCCGGATGGGTGGAGCTACTCACGTCTCCAGTCTGGGGATTCATTCGATACTCTCCGCCAAACGGCTCATCGGGAATAGCCGACAGAAATCCCTTGCTGACTAGGTCGGACAGCGTTCGGGGGTTCGTTCCCCACGCCTTACGATATCGTTCGACAGCCTCGTCCAGGGCGCCAAGGTCGCGTGCGATCAGCACCTCCTTGTACCTCTCGACGTAGACACGGCGCAGTTCCGGATCGGCCGCTTGCTGAATCATGGCTTCCAGATATTGCAGCGCCAGAGCGGGGCTCCCTCCTTCGACGTACAACCGCGCTGCCAGCGTATCGACGTAGTAGGGACGCCCGGGGATCTGAGCTGCCTGACTCATGTATCTTCCCGCGCTCACATAGTCCTGTAGATGGAAAAAATGATTGAACCCCAAGACAAACGGCAGTCGCCAGGCCGTGGGATTGGCCTTAAAACCCTTCTCGAGCAATTGATTACTCAACTCGACGCGGTGCGCGAACTCCGCGAGGACCGTCCCACCGACATCATAGACGTAGGCATACTGCGGATCTAAGGTGGTTACGACGTCGAATGCGTGGTACAGCCATTCATAGTCCCGCTCCGTGACCACCTGTTC
>JBQTHY010000089.1:0-45355 GCA_052389395.1 Nitrospiraceae bacterium
GATTTTGGTCGGAGTCATCCGACATTGCGCAGTCTAAGAAAGGAGGAGGCGATAATCATGGCAGGACGAAATGTGGCGACGGAAGAACGGTTGATGGATCTGGAGAGGACGGTCGATGCATTGAACGGCCAGTTGCGGGACATGCGGTGGGAGTTGCAGCGGGCGAAAGCCGGCTCGCTGACTGAGCGCTTCTGGAAGAATCTGATGAGTCCCTCGCAGGGGGACGAATTCATGTCGGCTGTCTGCAATCGGCGCGTTCGTCCAAATACCAAGGTGGTGGATCATGTCGGCACAATCAGGCACTGAGAGACGGGGCATGGGAACCTGTTCCGATTGTGGCACGACGGTGCGGTATCGGATCGAATGCGTGGACGGCGTGACCCATTCGACGTTGGAGCTCTGCGAGACCTGTTGGAATGCCTACCGGCAACGACAAATCTTTTCCGGTGGATGCTGCGGATAACAGAGAGGTGCGCGATGAGCGCTGGAGTCGAGACAACAAGGTTGCCATTTTGTGATCGTCAGGGGCAGGAACCGATTTCACGCGTAGAGCGTGAGGCCATGAGGGGTTGGTTTCTAACGCTTCGCCATGCACGGGTGCCCTTGCATCAGGACGACCGGCTGTTCCTGCTCTATGGGCATCCGCTCGTATTTCGGTTAGGCCTCTATGCGACCACGGAGCGGGTGCTGGCAGGAGAGTCGGTGCTCTATCTCGACGGCGCCAACACCTTCGATCCATTCGTCATCGGACGGCTTGCTCGAGCCCATCGCCACAAGCCGCGTAGGATTCTCTCGCTGGTGCATGTGGCGCGGGCTTTCACCTGCCATCAAATGGAACGATTGGTTTCGGATTGTCTGGGCCCTGCGCTCGATCGGTATCAGGCTCGCACCGCGGTGATCTCCGGCCTCTTTGAGACATTCTATGACGAGACAGTGCCGGACCATGAAGCCTCGCGGCTGTTCAGCCGCATGATGGAATCGATCGGACGTCTGACCCAGCAGGGTTATACCCTCCTGTGTTTGTGCCCCCCTGCACCGGTGCCGACACGAGCGGGTCAGCACCGGCTCGATCGCCTTCGCGGACAGGCCGATCGGGTCATTCGTGTGCATGAAGAACAGGGTGTGGTCAGACTTGAAGAAGAGGGACGGGAAGACGGGCAATCGTGGGAAGTTGCACGTACCGTACTGGAGCATCGTTAGCGCGATGGGTCGGACGCTGACGACTTTTACGCAGTTGGTGCAACAGGAGATTGCGTCCTGGCGCCGGTACCGGCGCGCGTTGCGCACGGAGGATCAGCAGGCGCTGGATGAGCTCTTTGCTGCGGCGCGCCGACATTCGGCAGCCGGGGCCTACCTCGCGCGCGATACGCCCTTTGATGTGATGCTCCTCTCGATGATGGTGGAACAACAAAAACAGCTTCAACGATTATCTCGGGCGCTCATCGATCATGAAGACCGTGTCTCATTTCCACCATCTCAGCGGATGGCTCCTTGATGTCTATCCCGTTCATGACGGCATGGCCCTATGGGTTCTTGACGATGCAGGCGCCCGCCACCGTCTCGTCGATCCCTATGCGCCCGCGTTCTATCTTGCCGGTATGCAGGCCGACCTCGCGCACGCTGTTCGTCTCCTTAGTCAAGATCATATTATTCACCGCTGTCGCACTGTCCTACGCCGCGAATTGTGGGATGCCGACGTGATACCGGTCCTCGAAGTGGCGATCGTGCAGCCGACCCGCTTTCAGCAGGCTGTGACAGGGCTGATGGCGCGGATCCCCCGGCTTCGTTTCTATCAGGTCGATGTGGCGTTGCCCCAGTTGTACTTCTACGACCGTGGGCTCTTCCCCCTCTGTCGTTGTGAGGTAGAGTTCACCATCGATGCCGTCGTGCAGTCGATTTGTGCCTGCGACGGACCGTGGGACGTCGACTATCCATCTGCGCCGCTGTCGATTATGGAGTTGATGCTGGAAGGAGCATCGCCCAATCCCAACCATGGAGGAACGTTTCATCTGCTTGTTCGTGTCGAGGGAGACGAGCGCCGAATAGAAGGCAACGACGCCGTCGAGTTCATACAGACGATCAACAGCCTATTCCGGCGACACGATCCCGATATTCTCCTGACCGATTGGGGTGATTCGTACATCCTCCCTCGTCTGTTGAGACTGGCTGCAGGGGTACGCGGTTCCTTAGCGCTGAATCGCGATAAGACGCAATCGATCGGTACGCGTGCGGCGCGATCCTACTTCTCCTACGGGCGCGTCTTGGCACAGGCTGGTGCAAAAACTCTCTATGGCCGGCTCCATCTCGATCGGCACAATTCCTTCGCATTGGCAGAAACCGGCATGGCTGGGCTCTTCGAGCAGGCCCGTGTCACGAAAGTCCCGATTCAGCAGATGGCGCGGACGACGACCGGAACCGGTATCACCTCGATGCAGCTTGAGCTGGCGCATCGATCAGGGATTCTGATTCCGTATCGCAAGCAACAGACTGAGGCGTTCAAAACGGCTTTCGATCTCCTGGAAACGGATCAAGGCGGTCTAACCTATGCGCCGCTCTCCGGCTATCACGAGCAGGTGGGCGAGCTGGATTTTGCATCGATGTATCCGACCATCATGACCCGATTCAACGTGTCGCCGGAGACGGTGAATTGCTCCTGTTGCGCGAATGATCCAGCGGCACGGGTGTCGGAGATTCGTCATCATACCTGCCGAAGGTCTGAAGGGTTGGTCCCACGAATGTTGGCTCCGCTGCTTGCGAAGCGGGCGCGGTATAAGCAGCAGCTCAAGGGAGAGACGCAAATCGGGAGACGCCGCCTGATCGATCAACGACAGACTGCGTTGAAATGGCTGCTGGTCGTGTCCTTTGGCTACCTGGGCTATAAGAATGCGCGATTCGGCCGGATCGAAGCGCACGAAGCCGTCACGGCCTACAGCCGAGAGGTCTTGCTGCGAGCGAAAGAGATGGCCGAATCAGCGGGATTTCGTCTGTTGCACGCCATCGTCGACTCACTCTGGCTGCACAAACCCGGCGCGAATCGAGATGCCTACGAAGTGCTGGCTGCATCCATCAGTACAGGGACGGGTTTGCCGATTGCGGTCGAAGGGCTCTATCGATGGATTGGATTTCTGCCGTCTCGGGTGAACTCTCTCATGCCGGTTCACAATCAATTTGTCGGTGCGTTCGAGAACGGTACGATGAAAGTACGAGGATTGGAAGTGCGGAGGTCCGACGCTCCGCTCATCGTCAAACGTGCTCAAACGGCGATCCTCCAACGGTTCAGTGAGGCCCACACGATAGTGGAATTGCAGGCGATGGTGCCGGACGTGCTCGCGATCGTCGACGACTATTACCGGTATCTGCGCGAAGGGCAGGCGTCAGTTGAAGAGGTCGCCATCGGAAAGACACTCACGCAAGCGCCTGAACAGTATCGCCATGCCACTCAGACAAGCGTTGCCGCAAAGCAGTTGCAACGCCGTGGCGTGTCGCTCCAGCCGGGTGAAACCATTCATTATGTCGTGAGCGATGCCCACGCCGCTTGTCCGGATGACCGAGTCCAGGCTGTAGCCGGTTGTGAAGGCACGATTGCCTACGACGCTGAGGCCTACGTCACGCTGGTGCAGAAAGCGGCGTTAGCCATCGTTGCGCCATTGGGAGTCACGATGCCGCGTGCATCGATGACGATGAAACAATGAACCGCCCGCGGCCCAACCGAAATGAATTCTGGGATGAAGAGACGCTGGGCGTGTCTCACCGCCGACATCAATCACGAAAAGGCGACGTGAAATGCACGCCGAGGAGAAAAAGGACTCTATTGTCTGTTGGTAGACTAGGTCCTGTGCAGCACGACGTGACAGACGGTCCTCCTTTTCGGCCAGACCCTCACAGTGGATCTGGACCAGTTTAAGGGGGCAAGGTCACTCGCAACGTCCCCCATGTTCCTTCTGTGTATGCTCCTTGCAGCGGCCGACTCAGAAATACCTTACCAAGGAGCGCTCAGGCAAAGCGCATTCATTTCAGCGGACGCTGCTCTGCATCCTGAAGTGTTTTGTCAATTAGGCTCCGCTCCTTTTGGAGACTTGATGGTTGCACAAAATAAAAATCGAATAGCCCTTCCAGAACATCAAGCAGACTTTCTGCTTCTCCTTCCTCCACTTCTACGGTTTCACCCGTGTTGGTGCTTTTTATGGGATGAGTGGCAAAAGTTCCACATCTTCTGATCGCATCGATCGCATCAGCCAGGTGGGAGGGGAGCTGTTTCGAATTGAGTATTTCATCAATCTCTCCACTTAAATTCGATGGTCGTACCTTTGCTATTTCCCTCAATATGTTTTGGAGACAACGCCTACTTAATGCTGCGCTGGCTTTCGGATTATCGGACTGTACGACGCATGCTTTCTTATAGTCTTGTGCATACTGGTCTGGAACATCGGAGGAGAGAGGTGCCCTGGAGAAACCTTTCGGGCGGATCATGAATGCACTCCTTGATGCATCATTAGGAGTGATTTTTACATGTTGGACGATCATTTTTTGGCACGCAGGGCATTGTGCCTGCGAAGCGGACCAACTATAACCGCGGTCTTGTCTAAGATCTACAACACTCCACGCCACATGAACTGGAACCAGACAGTGCGGGCACTTCATATTGTTTTCCCTTTGTCGGAATGGGTTGATTGTGTGCCTGCTCGTTCTGTCGTGATGCTCGATAGTATATCAACCACATGAAAGGAGTCGATCAAGATGATGTTGTGGGTCTCGCGGCTCCTTCCTGCTCCAACTGACCTGTAGTTATGAACAACAGGTCTTGGTGACGGCTCCGCTTTCGCCACTGCCACGGCGGCACAGGTTGCGGGTCGGCCTAGAGGCCACGCATGAGTCCGGGAACGTCAACGGGGCGCATTACTTCATGACTTCAGCCGTACAGTGCCATCCTGATCCCTTGACTTGATTGACGGCGGCTGTCAACTTTTCCGGCTTGGTCTTGCTTGGGTCCACGGTGACGATCGCATGCCCTTTCATGCTCTTGAGGTCGACGGCCTTGACCCCGCTCACCTCCGTCAGAGCCTTTGTGATATTGTCTGGATAGAACTCGCAGAATTTTCCTCCCAGCATGAGCGTGACCTGTTTTTCCTCAGCTGCCGCAGCTGGTAGAATCGACAACAAGACTCCAAATATTAACGCGACACCAACATGTATTGGAAACGACATGACGTCACTCCTTTCTTTGTGTTCTCATTCACGACACTCGGCTCCCGCTCGTGCGCGCTACCATATATCCACACCCCACGACCCTATGACAAGACAGGTCACCGATAGCTTTTCCGCATAGCCCGCCACTCCCACGGCGGGAGCGGCTTCGGATCAGCCCATAAACCTTTCTTCGCCTCTCGCGGCTCAGTCTCCAACCTCTCATGTATCGCATCTCCAGACGCATCATCCGATACCACCAGCACCAGCCCTCGTGGACCTGCGTGTGATTGACGTTCGTGTCATCAGGCGGCCACTTGTCGAGGGCAACCTCAGCTTCACGCAACGCCATAAGAATCTCTTCAACCGTGTAGCGAAGACGTGGCCTACGGCCCTCCTTCCGGCCCGACTTTCACAAAGGATCTGGACCAGTTTAAAAGGGGGCAGTTCAGTCATTGTATGTAGGTATCTCTGACTCCAAATGCCACCTCTATTTCTATGGGCTAGAGCATAGCACGTATCGCTACGTACCGCGTTCGTATACTTTACCCCGCGAGTCTCGGGAACATACCTTTCTGCGCAGGAAGGCTACTGGAAAGGCTTTGCAGACTCGGCTCATGTGCCAGATGGAGCCTGAACTCCTGTGAAAGGAAGGACTATCATGAAATATGTAGGAAGATTAGCGAGCCTATTCGTCCTGACCATGGCCCTGGGCTGGTCCAGCCCGGAGAATGCTTCTGCCACGTATGGCTGGTATGACTGGAGTGACTTGTTAAACTGGTTTCGTAACTATTATCAAGAACATCATCACCACAAATCTGTTCCAATTCCTGGCACCCTCTTGCTGCTTGCCGGCGGAATCGCCGGTGTTGCCTGGTTGCGTGCACGTCGCTCACAAGATTGATTCGTTTCAGCGAGCTGCGCTGCAGAACCTCACCCACGTTCGAGCCGGCTTGATTCAGATCGCCGAGTTCTCGCGTCAACTCGTGGGCCCTCTCTTGCCACGCCGACCTATGTCGGTGGTCAAGAGGTTTCGGTCGAGGTGCGAGCTTTTTCTAAGGGCGTGGGCGTGTCGGAGAGACTGGCATGGTTTCGTTCTATCCCAACACAAACTGACCAATCGGACTAGGCCCTCGTCAAGGGAGCTCATGGTGCGGGAGCCTGTTCCGACCAAAGAATGGGAGAAAGTGAGCTAGCTGAGAGGCTTGATCTCGCACGGCACGACTCGATTGGCCTTAATTTAATCACGATAACGCGATGAAGAGCGGTCGGCTCAACCAAAGGTTGGTATGGTGGCGGTGACCCGGATCGAACGGGCGACCCGCGGCTTATGAGTTCTAGCCTCAGGTTCGTGATACTTTGCAACTAGCGATATTCGCGGGTTTCACGCGGACAGGACCGGTCACACTCTGGCCACCTGTCCGCAACTCCGCAACCCCCGCGCAACCTACACCCTCCCACCCCCAATGGGCACACACCCCCCTGCCGACTTGGGATGGGTCCCATATTAGGAATGCACCCCTAGAATTAAGAGAGGCTCGTTGGTAGACGGTGAGCTATTCGGAGAACATGACGGTGCGCTCTGCGTGACCCACATTGATGATGGTCCAATCGATGGAGGTCGGTCGCGATTCCGCTGTGATGAGGCAGAAAAGTTACAGGGAGTCTTTTCCAAAGCCATGCGAATCGCGTGGAGGTTGTTTTTTATCTCTCAGAAGTTGATAATGAAATTTGTTTGTTGATGTGCACTACACTGGTCCGATGACTCACCATCAACTCTAAAGAGAGAGGTATAACCGTGAGTTTGCGAAATACGTTGTGGATCGTTGTTGCAATGGTTCTCTACGCCGATGTCGGCGATGTCTGGGCCTATGACGCTGGTTCTTCTGGCAGCAGTACCAGCTCCGACCCTTGTAGCAACGTGACGTTTTCCGAGTTCAAGCCACGCCAATTCTCCCAGGTGAATAATAATACAGAGGTGGCGCCGAAATCTGAATTTTCATTTCTTGCGTCCAAGGAAACCGTTCCGAAAAGTATTACGGTGACGATAAAAGGCGAAACCGTCCCGATCACCGTGACACCTCAATATAACGGGTTTCAGGTAACCGGCAAGCTCCCGGCTACCGTCAAAGGCACCTTCGCAAGAGTTGACATTAGGGCGAAAGGCCCCAATCAATGTGAGCGCGGCGACGGATGGCTGCTAAAAGTGGCGAATTGACAGTGAGTGAGGCAACAGGGACTGCGCAAGTCTTTGATGATTGGGCAATCCCCTCGTCATTCCTGGACAGAAGCATCATTGACGAGCCAGTTCTCTTGTTTGCTCGTTAGTTCACTTCACGCCGACTTGTTGCTCTTCCCAACACCGTAATAACCCCCCACCCTGATGGGCACACACCAACCCCCTTGATGGGCATGGGACTCTTTTAAGGAATGCTCTCTGTAGGCTCGGGCCTGTCGCATGAAGATGTAGGGTATCGGACTGAGACTGACTGGACATACATCGGTCAGCTTGAGCAGGGGCGGAGGTCACCAGGACTGAGCATATGATGCTCAATCTATCTCGTGCGTTGAAAGCTTATCGAGGTACATAAGGACACGCAAGGATCTCGTGGCCGATTCGAGAGGGCCCCCACCGATGGGACTCGTCGGAGCATCGGGATTTTCGACACACAAGGGGCCGATTTCAGGTTATTGACTGATCATTCCATAAATGGTAAACTAAGCTTGTCTTAGAGGCCTGGAGTGGAACCTGATGTGCGACCGCGCCTCATCGACCAGTCTTGGATCACTAGGTAGTCGATGGTGGTGCGAATGAGTCGACTTATGCTGGGTGACACAGGCCACATCGTGGAGAAAGGCCGAACCGTGTGGGTTCTTTTAATCATACTGCTGACCGCAGTCCCTGGAGTCAGTCGAGAGACCGTTCGAGGGGCCGCGTTGTTAAACACGTTTATTACTCAAGAGGCCTGTCAACAGGAACGGAATCGTATTGGGTTTGAAATGGCGGAGGCTTACCCGGGGGAAAATGATTTTCTCATCGCCTGCAAGTTTCGACAGGATCTCCCCGATAACCCCAAGGTACCAGAACCCCAAGGTACCGGTTCGTCTGCTTCGCGCTCAGGAACATAGTGTCAGAGGAGAACGTCCGGCAGGCGTCCTGGACCCATCTAACTCCCATCTCGTCTAGCCCTTCCAGCACCGTACCCCCTCGCGCCTTCTTCCGATACCACCAGCGCCAGCCGTCTTTGACCAGCGTGTGATTGACGTTCGTGCGATCGGGCAGGAGCACGGTGCCGATGGTGCAACCAAACCGGTCCCTGCCATGATCCTTGACCGTCACTTTCCTACCGAATACTAGCTTTGAGGTGACCTGCTTGGCTTTCGTGCCGAACGCCTGGCCTCGCTCCGGGCATTCGATGCCGTGGAGGCGGATGCGTTCGGCCTTGTTTTGTGCAGAACTTCGTATGGTGTCGCCGTCGGGGGTAGGGACAACAGGGTTGCCAGCTGTTGTCAATTGGACTGGGTAGCCCTGGATTCTGAGTGGCGGGCCACTCTGCAATCGCACCGCCATGCTCCCAATGTATCTGTAGGTCTTTTCAACTTATCTATCCTCCAGCTCCGTACTGATCGCCGATACGCTGAGGAAGGGGAAGGCAGTAAGTTCTTCTCGGTACCGATCCAGTTCTATAACTATTGCAATTTCATAATAATGCACTTTGGCTCGCACCACGTCAATCGGTCGAGACTCATCACACATATGCTTCCATGCACGATTGAGAGGCCCTGTGTGGATAACCCTACATCGGATGACTCATCAAACGATTCCGCCATGTCATTGGATATCCCAGGAGGAGGGGCTGGTCAGCGAGAGTTACTGGCTTGTTAGTCCTTAGTAAATGAAAGGTAACATTTACCCGCACACCCTTGCGGATGGGAGTCTCGCTTGGTGTCGTGCTTACAACGACACGGTAAGAGTCTGGGATCGATCGTTTTTCTAGCAGCCTTGTCGAGTACATTTCTTGCAGTCATCCCTCACCAACACAAAAGGAGGTTCCTCAATGACCAAGACTGTATCAAAAGGCAAAGTGATCTCTCTCGAGTATACCCTCAAGTTGAAACATAACCAGGTCGTGGACACCAACGTGGGGAAAGCCCCGTTAATTTACCGGCAGGGTGCTAATGAGATTATCCCAGGGGTCGAGTTGGCGGTAGAAGGGATGAGCGTTGGGCAAACCAAGCAGGTGGTCGTGGCACCAAGGGATGGCTACGGGCAGAGAGACCCGGACGCGTTCCATGAAATGCCCAAGGAGAAGCTTCCTAAAGGCATTCAGGTCGGTACGCAGGTCGGTACGCAGCTCCTGGGGAACGGTGCAGCTGGGCACAACGTTCGGCCCACTCTGGCAAGGATCAAAGACGAGACAGTCCTGCTTGACTTCAACCATCCTTTGGCCGGCAGGACCCTCTTCTTCGACCTGAAGGTGCTCGACATACATTGACGAAAGGTGGAGTCATCCACGTGCCAATGAGACATCCACGTTGTTGATTGCGCCATCGTTGTCCCATCTCGCACCATTTGATGCGTTCGCGGCTTCCTTCACTTACGACCACAAGGAGTCATCGCTATGAATCGGGAACCAGAGACGACTGGTCTCGGCATTGTGGTCCTGTCATCTTCTTTGCAACTCTTACACATGAACCGGCGTGCGATGGAGTTGCTCACACGATTGGAACACACCGCGCAGAGCATCGGAACGGCCCCGGCCCTCACCGCCCCGCTGTACCAGCCCTGTCAGGAGATCGTTGAGACCATGCAGAGATGCCTGGCGTGGAAAAACTGGGAACAATTCCATCACGTCTGCACAATCGGCGATTCGAGCTACACGATCGTACTGAAAGGATTTGGCCTCCCTGACCGCAGGGGCCTGTCCCACTCCCGGATCGTCATGCTGCTCACCCCGCACATCCCCCTGTCGGTGCGCGGAATCACCACAGTGGAATTCTCTGTCGGGATATCCTAGACCCACCGCTTGGGCGCAGATTCACCTCAAGCATCGGCATGTGAAGGAGAGGGCATTGGGGGGGCTAATCCCCATCGAGATGATGTCGTAGAGGTCTTGCTTGGTGCAGAAGCCCTTGCGTTCGAGGACTTCCACGAGAGCAGCGATCTCCCACATGTTGGAGATGGTCGCCTTTTCGAGGGACATGGTGTCACGTTTGGGGCGTTGGTCGCTCATGTGCTACGCGCTCACTCCCTGCCGCACGCCACTTCCCAGAGGGCTTGATTGATACTCTCTGGTTCAACAGGTAGCCAGTTATTTTTGTCTACGTATCCATTCGCTGGTCTCCCAGTTCCCATATGCCTTGAGAACTCTGTGAACGCCAGCAACCGAAGGCGCTTGTCCGCGCAGTCGAATTGCTTGTGGGTCTTCGTAGACATAAATCGGTGGAACCTATGCCCCTGCATCGACGTCCAGTCAACTAAAATCACCAGCGTCACCAGATTTCCTTCTCGGCGAATGGTGTCTGGATCGACGTACACCGTCTGGAGTCCTGGTGATTGATATTTCTCATCCAGTGCCACCCATTCTGCAAAGGCTGGTCCGCTGCTCAGCACCAGGAGGATGATCAGGGGCAGTCGTGTCAGGTGCATCCCTCGGTCAGTCATGGTCATTCAATGACCTTGGCCGGTTCTTGGATCAAGCGTTTCACATAATGCTGAAGCCGCGCATGGGTGTGTCGTTCAACCACGACATTCTCCACCGCAAACTCCTGCCCTCCCGACCACCGCACGATCGCAATTGGTACTTCGATTCGTTGGTCATTGCCGACTCACTTGCTCGATCCCATCCCCTTCTTGGTTACGCCCTCTACGGCGAACGGTGGCGTGAACAAGGTCAACATGTTTACAAGCGGTGTGGCTGGAATCCCTGTGGGTACAAATTGCGCGAAGTCGTCGCATACAACATCTCCATTAGGTTCAGCGAGCAGCCGGGAAAGCGACTTGAACGATTGAATAGGTTGGGCATTAGCAGTTGGAACATACACAGTACTTCCATCAGCTGCCACAAAGGACCAGAATGTAACATCAATATTTTTCATGTCACTCATGGATGCCACAACTTGACCTGTTTGGTGGTTGCAACGTCTACTGCTGAAATAAAGATAGGTGGGAATTCCACTCCCGCCAAACTTGGTTTTGAAGACCGCGAGAACGAAGGTCGAATTGTTTATTGTGAACGGTACATGAGGCACCTTATAAAATGCTCCAGTTGCATCAAGGACAGGGCCGAGTGTCTTACCTGTGGCATCTACAATAGCAAGGGCCTCAACTGGTTGCGCGTTGGCTGTAGAAATGGTGACCATACTGACAATGAGTACAAGAGCAACGAAAATTTGAAATGATCTCATGCCGGCACCTCCATTCTCGTTTTTAACTCAAGGACACCAACCTTCTGTACGCGCAAAGTTGGGCATCTGTTGGGGAGTTGTCATTTTAATGAGAGGGTTTCCTCTGGTTGCAGGGCCATCTCGCAGGGGAAACTCATTGTAGGAGGGTATCTATCTAGGCGCAAGAGCTGACCAGGGAGATGATTTTATGTCCTGGCTGCACGGTTTCGAATGTAAACCGTCCAGAGCCCATAAAGAGAAGCGGCTGAGCAGCCGAGGGATAAGTTGCGGAAATTATTGGTGGCGGTGGGCGGAGTCGAACCGCCGACCCGCGGCTTATGAGTCCGCTGCTCTGCCAACTGAGCTACACCGCCACGGCAGGCATTCTCAAGCAGAGCGCTATGATACCGGAACCTCAGGGAGGCTGTCCACATCGCTGCCAATGCGCAGTTGCGGCGTGATGCGTACTTGGTGCGGAGAACATGCCCGGTCAACGGCTGTTGGACCTCCACAGGCATTCCGGTAGACTCGGGCCATGAATGAGTCACTTCCATCGACCTATGAACGGGCATTGCTCGAGCAGTTTCTGCGGGCTGAGTCGATGGCCTTGTCGGCCGTGCGTTCGGCGAAGACCCGTGGCGTTCCTCCGGCCGTCCTTCAGTTTTTGCGGCGGCATGAAGAGGAAGAGGCGGAACATCTCCGACAGTTCGAGATCCTGCTCGAGAGACCCCCGCGTACGATGATGACGCTTCCCCGGGTGCCGAGTCAGTGGTGGGCACTGGCGGTGCAGTTGTTGGGCTATGAATCGCTTGGTTTGGAATTTGCCAAGTTGTTGATCCACGTGCGCCCCGACCTCATCGCGATCCTCGAGGATGAGACTGTCCATGTGGCGTTCTTTGAGGGAGAGGTGAAAAGACTGCTTGCACAGGATGAGACGACCGCGCAGCGGACACGAGAGGCGGCGCAGGCATGGAGACGGCGATTGCCGAGCACGGTCGATCGCTATCTTCGGGGTGACAGTTTCGCTCCCTTCAGGCAAGAGATTCGTGCCAGTATGCTCGATACGATTGATGCGCGGTTCGCCGCAATAGGGCTATCCGTCTCGTCGGCGACAGGGGCTGCGCACTATGCGGTGCCCACTCGATCTCTGAGAATTTCTTCCGGCACCTCGGAAATGTGACGATGCGAGAACGAGGATCGATCAAGAGTGCGTCTCGGCCTTCGACGAGCTCCCCTCGACAAGCTCGAGGCCTGAGCCCGTCGCTCGACCCAGAGGCTCTCGACGGGTCGATGCCAGTCGAGCCACGCGCCAGGGCTAGGGGACTGAGAAGAGAGACTTTCCCGTTCTCAACATCGTCCTAACGGGTGGACGAGGATTCTGTGATGGGCGCGTCATGCATGGGGAAGCTGCGTAAGGTGCCCGTGAGCAGCGGTTGAATCTTGCTGCGCAGTTCTTCTTGAATCTCTTCCGGTGATTTTCGTGCGTCGATCACGGCGAACTTGAATTCATCGGTCATCTTGTCGAATTCTTCGATCAGCAGCGACTGATACTTCTTGAAGCTGTCGTAGAGATCCCCCCCGAGCCTCAAATCCATCCCGGATTCCCAGAAGTTCATGCCCTTCGTCTCGATCACGCGCAAGACGAGGGTCTCAACGTCGATGCGCAGATAGCACACGAGATCGGGGACCAGGGCGAATCCGAACACGTCTCTGACCCACTGACGGTTTCCGCTCCGGACGAAGTCTCGCGCGAACGCCGTATAGATGTACCGGTCTGCCAGGACAATGAAGCCGGAACGCAGGGCTGGAATGATCTGATGCTCCAAGCGGTCGGCAAAGTCGGTGGCATACAGTAGCGTAAAGGACCAGCGATCGAGAATGTTGCCGGCCTTGGCCATTTCGATCGTTTTCGACATCAGGTTGGATCGGGTCCATCCGGTCGTGAGGACGCCATAACCCTGCACTTCGAGCCATTCCTGCAGCATCTCGATGTGTGTGGAACGGCCGACTCCGTCCGTTCCCTCAATGGCGATCAGCTTGCCCTTGAGTTCACTCGGATTTAGGTACGTCAAACCGTCGCCAAAATACTGTGCGTCGACCATGGGTGCCCCGTCTCGGTTTATAGTCTTTCAGCGCTTCATCGACCAATCGCCGCATCTCATTTTGCTGGGCGGCGATGTCCTGCGTCGCATCCATTGTGATGAAGCCGAATTCATCGACGATTTTGTCGTATTGGTTCAGGATGCGCGATTGGAAGATCCGGAAACTCTCTGTGAGGTCCTGGCTCAGATTCATGTCCATGCCGGCCTCGTAGTACTTGAACTGGCCGCGCGTGCCTCCCAAGAGCCGCGAGATGGCCACTTCGATCGGGACCTTGAAGTAAAACGCCATGTCCGGGCGAATCGCAAAATTGTAGAGTTTCCGAACCCAATCCGGGGATACGCCGCGGACCACGTCGCGAGCGAACGCCGTGTACATGTAGCGGTCGGCCAGCACGATCATTCCGGCCTTCAAGGGCGGGAGAATGTCGTGATAGAGCCGGCTCGCGAAGTCGGTAGCATGTAGCAGGCTGAACGTTGTGGGGGTCAGGGTCTTGCTCTTCTTGCCCTTCTTCGTGGTGTCCCTAACAAGATCGGAGGAGTTCCATTCAGTAAAGAACACTTTGTAGCCTTTCGCCTCCAACCATTTATGGAGAAGGAGCAGCTGCGTGCTCTTTCCCGATCCGTCGATGCCCTCGACGATGATCAGTTTGCCGGGATAGGAATGCTGAGTCGTTCTTGCCGAAGATTGCTCGCTCATGCTGCGTCTTCCTCGTCCGAAACCACCTCGAATTGCACTGGGCGACGGAAGACACGTTCAAACAGGTCGCTCCGTCCTTTCGCGGCCCAGGTTTCCATCTCCGCATCGCCGGTGGTATGCACGGTGAAGGTCACTGTATGCCCGGGTTTCAGGTCGATGGCCCGCACCACTGAAAAATGCGTGCGATCCAACGCGTCGGCAATACGAAGGAAGGCGGCCAGGACTCGAACGGTCCGCTTCAATTTCGGCGATAAGCCGTCAAATCCTTCATGCTTGAGTTGCGGGATGGCTCGGCGGTGGTAGCGAGCGACGTTAGCGATGACATCGATCTCGCCGGCGGATAAACCGCCGATGTCGCTGTGCTTGATCAGATAATAGGCATGTTTGTGGTGTTGCCGTTCATTGATGTGATAGCCGACATCGTGCAGCAGGGCGGCGAATTCCAGCCACGTCCGTTCTGTGCTCTGAAGCTTGTGGAGGCGCTTGGTGAGGTCAAAGATTCTGAGGGCAAGCCCAGCCACGTGAATCGCGTGCGTTTCCGAGGCATGGCAGCGCCGGACCAATGCCATGACTTCCCGGCGGCGGACATCCGGGATCTCGGCCTCTGCTTCAAGTTTGTCGCGATGCCGTTCAATAAAATCGTAGATGACTCCCTCGCGAATGGCCTTGTCGCAGATGGTCAGTTCATCAACCCCGGCGCATTCCATCACACAGCGAAGAACGACCGCGGCGGGAAAGAGCGTGTCCGCGCGTTTGGGGTCGAGGCCCGGAATAGCCAAACGGGCCTTCAACGTGGACCGAGCCAATTCGTCCTCCACCTCCTGCACGTCCTTGCGCGAAATCGTGGTGAGGTTCAATTGACTCAGGGGACGTCCCGTCCGACGGAGATGGACGACCTCAGCCAAATTACCGGCCATGCCGGATGTCGCGACGAGCATATGAAAAGGTTTGGTCCTAAAATGGTCGATCGCGCTCTGGAGTTGCGATGTCACGGTCTGTTCGAGGAGACCCAACATCGTGGAGGTCGGAGGAGTTCGGTTGAGATACTGATCCGCCAGGCGAATGGCCCCCAACCTAAGGCTTTTGGCATGGAGCAGGCCCGTGCGATTGCCGATCATCAACTCCACCGATCCGCCGCCGACATCGACGACCAGCGACGGTTCGTCGATGAGCGGAATGCTGTTCTTCACCCCTTGAAAGATCAGGCGGGCTTCTTCTGTTCCGCTGACGACACGTACTTTAAGCCCGGTCTGTTCCAGGACAAGCTTGACGAAATCGCCGCCGTTTTTGGCTTCCCGAACCGCGCTTGTTGCGACAGCGATGATCCGGTCGAAGCCCTTGTTGCGTGCTAAGGTGACCAGATTCTTGATCACGTCGAGTCCTCGTTTGATGGCATCCTCCGACAATCGGTGCGTCCTGAACGTGCCGTCGCCCAACCGCGTCATGTCCTTGAAACGATCGAGGATCTTGTAGCCACTGTCAGGCAGAATTTCAGCCAGCACCATGTGGATCGAATTGGTGCCGATATCGATGACGGCGATCCTGGACATGTGATGCCCGAATAAGAACAGATATTTGCGTGAGCCGGACGAGTCCCCTTCGGGAAGGCAGACGAGAACGGCGATCCGTTGAATAGAAAACGATAAAGAAAGGGTCCAGGTCTGTCAAGGTCGAGTATATTAATTTTCTGTTACAGAAATAGGCTGCTATGCCTATGAATTCATTCATGTTAGGCTTCGCCATCCCGCCTTGTTGGTGTCTATGGGTGCAACGAATGCTCCTGGATCGTGTGCCGTGGTCATTACCGGTGCGTCGACCGGTATCGGCGCAGCCTGTGCGCTGGATCTTGCCGCAAGAGGTTGGCGCGTCTTTGCTGGCGTGCGCAAGTCGGCTGACGGCGACGCGATGCGAGCCAAGAGTCCCGACGGTGTGGAGCCCGTCCTGTTGGATGTCACTGATCCATTGTCGATTGGGCATGCCGCTCGGTTTGTGACTGAAGCGGTCGGCCCAGGGGGATTGGCTGGGTTGGTTAATAACGCCGGGGTGGCTGTGACTGGTCCGCTTGAAGCCCTTCCGATCGCCGCTCTTAGAAATCAGTTCGAGGTGAATGTCATCGGTCAGATCGCGGTGACCCAGGCGTTCTTACCCCTGGTGCGGCAAGGCTGTGGGCGCATCGTGAACATGGGCTCGATTGCCGGTCGAGCGACGACGCCAATGATGGGGCCCTATTGCGCCTCCAAGTTTGCGCTGGAATCGCTGACGGATGCGCTTCGCCTGGAGCTGCAACCCTGGGGGATCCATGTGTCGATCATCGAACCGGGTGCGATTGCCACACCACTATGGGACAAATCCAAACGGGCATCGGTAGAGGTAGAAGCGACAATGTCCGCCGACATGATCAAGAGATATGCGGACGTTATCGCTCGTATTCGTGAGGCAGTGGCTGAGGCGGAGCAAAGAGCGATTTCTCCGGACACCGTGGTCAAGGCCGTGCGGCATGCCTTGACGGCACCGCGTCCCAAGACGAGGTATCTCGTCGGGAACGACGCCAACATTCGGGCCCTGATGCAGAAGCTGCTGCCGGACCGGTTGCATGACCGACTCTTGACTTGGTTTCTAAAGTTGCCCCGTGAGGCCCAATAAATTCGCGGGCGTAGGCTCTATACCGCAATCCCCCATCGTAGGGAGAATCCACCGACGGGGCAAAGCCTGCAGGTCCCGTCCCACGGGATCTGTCAATTTGAGATTCCCCCCCTCACTCTGAGTTCAGCTATTCGGCAGAATATGGCTCCCCGACGTAGCCCCCTCCATTTCTGCCCATGCATACACGAAGGACAGAGGACCGTAAGCTACCTGGTGAGGAATCGTTCCAGGAACGTGGTCGAGAAGTACCCCTTTTGGAAGTCGGGATCTTCGAGGATCCGCCGGTGGAGCGGGATGGTGGTCTTGATACCTTCGATGACGAATTCGTCGAGGGCGCGCCGCAGGCGGGCCATGGATTCCTGGCGATCGCGCCCGTGGGTGATCAGCTTTGCGATCATCGAGTCATAATGCGGGGCCACGACCGCGCCGGACTCCATGGCTGAATCGACTCGGACGCCGAAGCCGCCAGGAGCGCTGTACTTGGTGATCTGACCCGGCGAAGGGGTGAATTTCTCCGGATCCTCTGCATTAATTCGGCATTCCATACTATGGCCGTTGAACACGACGTCTTGCTGTCTGATCGAGAGTGTATGGCCTGCCGCCAGGCGAATCTGTTCCTTGACTAAGTCGATGCCGGTGACCATTTCGGTAATCGGGTGCTCGACCTGGATGCGTGTGTTTACTTCCATGAAGAAGAAGTTGCGATCTTTGTCGAGCAGAAATTCGACGGTGCCGACGTTCCGGTAATGTGCGGCCCTGACTGCCTCAACGGCGACTCGTCCTATCTCTCGGCGGAGCTTCTCGTCGACTGCTGGCGAGGGCGTTTCTTCTACCAGTTTCTGATGCCGTCGTTGAATCGAACAGTCCCGTTCGCCGAGGTGAATGACGTGGCCACGATGGTCGGCCAAGATTTGGACTTCGATATGACGCGGTTCCAGGAAGTAGCGTTCGAGATAGACGCCCTCATTGCCGAAGGTCGATTTGGCTTCGGCTTGGGCGGCCTGAAAGGCCCGGCCCATGTCTTCGGCTTTATTCACGACGCGCATACCGCGCCCCCCGCCTCCGGCCGTGGCCTTGATGATGACGGGGAAGCCGATTTTCTGTGCGGCTTGCAACGCGTCTTCCTCGCTCCGCAATGCTCCGGGACTGCCTGGCGTCACCGGAAGTCCTCGCTTTGCGACGATCTCGCGCGCCTTCGCCTTATCTCCCATCATGGCGATATTTTCAGAAGTGGGACCGATGAATTTGATGCCGATAGATTCGCAGACTTCTGCGAAATGGGCATTCTCGGATAAGAATCCGTAGCCGGGGTGGACGGCGTCGGCCCCCGTAATTTCCGCGGCGCTCAGCACGTTCGGAATATTACAATAGCTCAGCGCCGCTTCCTGCGGACCGACACACACCTTTTCATCGGCGGCCGCTACATGCAGGCTCGCGGCATCGGCTTCCGAATGGATGGCGACGGTCCTGATGCCAAGTTCCTTGCAGGCTCGGATCACCCGCAGCGCGATTTCTCCGCGATTAGCAATGAGGACTTTCTTGAACACGTCTCAGCTCCGATGCGATGGCGAGGACTGCTTATGGATTGGCTTTGGGATCGATCAGGAAGAGCGCCTGGCCGTACTCGACCGACTTAGTGCTTTCCGCCAGAATCTTAACGATGCGGCCATCCACTTCGGATTCGATTTCGTTCATGAGCTTCATCGCTTCGACGATGCACAGGACCTGGCCTTTTTTCACGAAGTCGCCTTCTTCCACATAGGCGTCGGCTTCCGGCGACGGAGATCTGTAGAAGGTGCCGACAATGGGCGAGGTGATGGTAACCATACCGGCCGCCTCTTCCGCCGACAGGCTCGCAGTTGTAGCGGCATGTGAGGACTGTTGCAGCTGGCTCGGGACGGATTCCTGCACCGCAGCCGTGACAGGCTTGACGCCGACTTCATAGCGGACTCGGATACGCACGCCGTGCCGCTCAAGTTCCAACTCGGTCAAATTGTTTCGGCGAAGCAGATCGACGAGATCTTGGATCTGTTTGGTTTGACCGCCCGTGAGCAGTGTCTCCGGTTCCGGCCCACCAAAGGCCTTTGGCAGGATAATCGGCCGAGTCTTTTTTTTCGAACGAGCAGATCGGCGTGTGCTCACCGGACGCGCTCCACGTAAGATCTGGTGCGAGTATCGATCTTGATCACGGTACCGACCTCCAGATAGAGGGGGACTTTGACCGTCGCCCCTGTTTCCACGATCGCCGGCTTGGTCCCTCCAGACGCAGTATCGCCCCGCACTCCGGGTTCCGCGTCAACGACCTTGAGCTCAATGAAGATCGGCAGCTCGACGGCGATCGGTCGATGCTCGTAGATGAGAATCTTCACGACCATGTTTTCTTTCAAAAGATCCGCGTTCTCTCCGAGCTGGCTCTTCTCGAACGCGAGCTGCTCATAGGTCTCTGTGTCCATGAACGTATAGGAGCCGCCGGTGGCGTAGAGAAACTGCATTTCACGCTCTTCCAGGTCCGGTTCTTCGAAGCGTTCTCCGGATCTGAAGGTCCGGTCCAGCACGTTTCCTGAGAGATAACTTTTCAGCTTGGTGCGGACGAATGCGCCGCCCTTCCCCGGCTTCACATGCTGAAACTCCACGATATAAAACGGTTCGCCTTCCACCATCAGGCGAACCCCATTACGAAAATCAACGGTTGAAATCACCCTGCACTCCCTTCAATCGGGAAAAAAGAACACGCTGCCGATATGTCAATGCTTGCGTGTTCGAGCGCTACGGCCCGAGCTGGTGCGTGGGGCGAAGGACTTCGATCCACGTGAGGACAGATGATCACACAGTCCGCGTAGCGCCAACAGATAGCCGGCCTGGCCGAATCCGGAAATCTGCCCCAGGGCTACTCCCGAGACATACGAATGCTGACGGAATTCCTCGCGTCGGTAGATATTTGAGAGATGCACCTCGACGGTGGGCAGATTGACGGCTGCCAGAGCGTCTCGTATGGCAACGCTGGTATGGGTGTAGGCTGCGGGATTGATAATGATCCCCTGGTAGCCGCTGCGTGCTTCTTGAATCCAGGTCACCAACTCCCCTTCAAGGTTCGACTGCCGGATATCCAGTTCCACTCCCAGTTCGTCGCCGAGCTTCGAGAGGGAGGTATCAATCACGTCGAGTGTGGCCGTCCCGTAAATGGATTCCTCGCGGCTCCCCAGGAGATTGAGGTTCGGACCATGCAGAACAAGCACGCGCAGCATCTTAGGTACGAGCCGCCTCTGATGAGATGTCAGTGCTACTCACCGGCACCAAGAAAGCGGCGGCATTCTAGCAGTCCCGTCCAAGAGGGTCAAACTATTGAACGACTTAGGAAGTTGGAGTGTCTGATTCGGTGGGACGCCCTCGGTCTCGCCGACGTGCCCGTATCGCCGTGAGCCACTGCTCAAGCTGTGTCACAGTGGCCCTCCGGTGTGTCAATGCCGGGGTATCAGCGACCTTCTTGAGCGGTTCCTGAGGCGGCTGGGCGATGGTCGCCGATTGCATCACTGTGACAGGAACAGCCGGTTCGGATAGAGCGGTTCTTGACTGGAGATTCTCTGCAGGGAACACAGAACCCCAGGGCGCTGGTTTGCTGGGCTGTATGGTCTGGAGCGGTTTTGGTGGTTCCGGCTGAGTCGGGGAGGCCGATGCGCCGAGCGTCGCCCGAAGTGACAGGGCTTCTTGATCCTGAGGATTGACGGCAAGGATGATATTGCAGGACCGCAGTGCCGCGTCCTTGGCCCCCTCCGCAGCATAGATCTTAGCCAATGTCCGATGAGCACGAAGATTTTCAGGGCTCAATTTCACCGCTTCTTCCAGAATGGCTTTGGCCTTGACCGGCTGATTCATCTGGTCATAGGCCCGACCCAGCGCGACCATCGCCGTAATAAAGCTCGGATACATTTTCAAACCGTCTTCAAGGACGGCCGCCGCCTCTGCCCACATGCCTGCTTTCCCGTATTCCTCGGCCAAGGGAATAAAGGCTTTCGATCCCGGTTCTTTGGCTAAGGCCAGGGCCAGCCGATCAATCTCGGCAGCGTTGCCTGCTCTGTCGGAGTCTGAAACCATGACCTCATCTACTCCATTACGGTTACGGAATGACGTTCTGTGGAGCGTAGATTCTGCACCGCTGTCAGGATTTCATCGGCGAGCCGGCGTTTCGGCATCAACCCGAATTCTTTCTCTTGCCCGGTGCGCGACAGGATGACGGCGGCGTTGTCGTCACTGCCGAACCCTGCTCCCTCTCTCGTCACATCGTTCGCGACGATCAGGTCGAGCCCCTTCCCTACGAGTTTATCCTTCGCGTGTAAGATCACGTCTTCGGTTTCTGCGGCAAATCCGACCAGGACTTGTGAAGTTCGTTGTGAAGAGAGCATCGCAAGAATATCCGGGGCTGTCTCCAGCTCAAGAGAGAGTGCTGTCTGGCCCCGCTTCTTAAGTTTCTGGGCGGCTTGTTTCTTCGGACGAAAGTCAGCAACGGCGGCGGCCATGATAACGACCGTGGAGGATACAAAATGCCGACAGAGCGCGTCGGCCATCTCCTTCGCCGTTGTCACGGAGATCACCTTGACTCCCGGTGGAGGGGGAAGAGCGGTCGGACCCGTGACGAGCACAACCTCGGCCCCTCGATCACGTGCAGCCTCTGCAATTGCATATCCCATCTTCCCGGACGAGCGATTGGAGATGAATCGAACAGGATCGATCGCTTCCTGCGTCGGGCCGGCAGATACCAACACTCGCTGCCCCCGCCAATCGTCCCGTGGAATCAATGCTGTCTGGACTGCCTCCAGGATTTTCGGTTCTGCTACGAGTCGCCCCTGCCCGACTCGTCCTGAAGCCAGTGGCCCCTCTTCGGGGTCGAGGACGACAACGCCACGCCTCCGGAGGGTCCTCACATGTTCGAGAACGGTCGGATGCCCCCACATGCCGCCATCCATCGCTGGAGCGATGATCAAGGGGCAATGGGTGGTTAGCAGCATGGCGGAGAGGACATCGTCCGCCAAGCCGATGGCTGCCTTCGCCAGAAAATTTGCAGTGGCCGGCGCGATGATGATGGCATCGGCCTGTTGAGGGATGGAGAGGTGTTGCATCTCCTGGTGTGACTCGAAGAGATCTGTAGTGACTCGTTCGCCTGACAGCACTTCAAACGTCAGCGGCGTCACGAATTTCGTGGCTGCCTGCGTCATCACTACCGCAACGGAGGCTCCTTCGCGCGTCAATGCCCGAAGCAGGCTTACCGCCTTGTAGACGGCTATACTTCCAGTGACTCCCAACACGAGGCGCTTGCCCTGCAAGGTTGCTCGCGATTGATCCAGCTTCACCGACTACTCCTCGGCCGAGCCCGCTGCCGGCTTAGCCGTATCGTCCACGTACACGCTAAGTTCTTTCTTGATCTCACGGGCATCTTCCCCGGTCATCATCGCGATGCGCTCGGTTTCACCCTCTTTCCCGCGTTTGGCTTCCTTCATCGCGTCGCGGGCTTCTTTCCCCGTCAGGTAGACGATCTTGCCACGCAGCACTTCATCGAGTGCGATCGTGGTCTCTTTTGTAAAACGTGAGGATTCGGTTGACTTGGCCCCTTGGGTCAGGTGTTTTGCCCGCTGGGCTGCCACGATCACCAGCCGGTGGCGAGAATCAAATTCCTTGGATGTGTACTGCGGCAACAAACTGAGCATGTCAATCATAGTGGCCAGCGCTCCCTGCTATTTGGTGGTTGAGGTTTCCTGATCCTTCTGTTTCTGATCTTTGTCGAGGATAAAATTCCGTTCGAGCCAGTTCATGTCCAGTCGCTTGGTCTTGAGCCGCTCCGCGATGAAAATGCTCCGCAATTCATTGAGGGACTCCGTCAGGTCGTCGTTCCGAACGATGTAATAATATTCGCGGAAGCTCCACACCTCTTCCTTCACTTTCTGCAGCCGGCGGTGAATCTCTTCCTGGGAATCTGAGGCGCGGTGTTGGAGTCGAGTGCGCAGAACATCCATTGATGGGGGAAGGATGAATATATAGACCGCGTCTTCAAACTTCTTCTTGATCTGGAGGGCCCCCTGCACATCGATCTCTAGCAGGACGTCGATCCCCTTTTCCATGTTGTCCATGAGTGCCTTACGAGGGGTTCCGTACCAGTTGCCATAAATATGCGCGTACTCCATGAATTCATTGCGCGCGACCATGGCCTGGAACTGTTTTTCCTCGATAAAGAAGTACTCGCGCCCGCTTTCTTCCCCAGGCCGCGGCTTCCTGGTTGTGTAGGACACGGAGTGCCAAAGTCCCGACACAGATGTCGCGATCTGTTTACACAGAGTCGTTTTCCCTGTTCCAGATGGCGCCGAGATAATAAAGAGAATCCCCCGACGCTCGGGGAGATGGTGGCCGTCGGCAGGGCCCGATGGGAGGCTGCTTGCGGTCATTGTAGTGGTCATTCTACGTTCTGAATCTGTTCCCGAATGCGCTCGAGTTCGGCCTTCATTTGGACGACCGCCGCCGTAATCAAGGCATCATTGGCTTTCGATCCAATGGTATTAACCTCCCGACCCATTTCCTGGAGGAGGAAATCTAACGTCTTTCCAACCGACTCGGTGCTGTGTACCGTATGCTCAAACTGTACCATATGCGCGTCCAATCTGACTAATTCTTCTGTAATATCGCCCCGATCAGCATAGAGGGCCAGTTCCTGGTGGAGTCTGGGAAGGTCGGGAATGTCGCCCCCCAGCAATTTCTTTAGCCGAGACTTCATCCGGTCGAACGTTTCTTGCCCCACCACAGGCGCTCGTTCTGCCACCTTCGCCTTCAACTCACGGAGTGTCGCGATGCGTACCAGAATGTCATGGGCCAGTAGTCCCCCCTCTTTTTTCCGCATTTTCGCCAAGTCCTGCAACGCCTGCAGAGCAAGTTTCCCCACGAGTTTCGCAAGCTTCGGATCGTCCACCGGCTGATCCGAAAGGGCGACGAGATCGCGAAACCCTGCAACGAGTCCGATGTCAATGGAACCTCCAAGCTTCAAGGTGCGTTGGAGGGTGCGGAGGGCTTGATGGTACTGTTTCGCCAACCCAGCGTCAAGTTGGAGGGAGCGTGCGCTTCCTCGTCCTCCTAGTAAGAGCACCGTCATATCTACGCGGCCCCGAGAGCAGTACGTTTGAATGGCCTTCTTGAATGACTCTTCGTGGCGACTCATCGACTTTGGTAACCGGATGGAAGTCTCCAGAAACCGGTGGTTCACAGAGCGAACTTCAACGGTCACTGTTCCGTCAAGCCAGGCGCCCTGTCGCCTGCCGAATCCCGTCATGCTCTTTATCATCGCCGCTGCTTTCCTTTCCAACGACATAGCTTGTTCAACGCGCAGCTCCCGCATTTGGGTGTGCGGGCGAGGCAGACATACCGCCCATGGAGTAACAAGCGTTGTGACACCTCCGTCCATTGCTCTTGGGGGAATGTGCGCTGAAGATCGCTTTCAATCCTCTCGGGGTTGTCGGAGCGTGTCAGCCCCAGTCGGTTGGCCACGCGTTTCACATGGGTGTCGACCACGACAGCCGGTTTGTTGAAAGCCATACCCATGATGACGTTGGCGGTCTTACGTCCAACTCCGGGAATGGAGGTTAATTCCTCCATGGTCGATGGGACGCGGCCATTGAATCGCTCGGCGATGGCCCGCCCGCATCCCATCAAGGATTTCGCTTTGTTCTTATAGAATCCTGTCGACTTGATCAGACTTTCCAGCTCTGCTGGCTTCGCCTGGGCAAATTCTAACGGGGAACGATATCGTTTGAATAATGCCGGCGTGACTTGGTTCACACGTTGATCAGTACACTGGGCAGAGAGGATGGTGGCAACAAGGAGCTCCCAGGGAGAGCGATGTGTCAGCTCAACTTCCGCGACCGGCATGGTTCGATGCAGGATCGCAGTGATTCGTGATGGACGATCAGGGGTGTCAGGGAGACGATTTATTCGAGGCGTCATCGCGGCCGGGATGGATTGTGCAGCGGTTACGGCCGAGATGCAAGTATTAGTGGGTCTTCACGAGTCGGCGAACTGATAGCTCCCGCGTCTCCGTCCGTAAGAGACCGGACATGTGCTTCTAGTTCGGAAAGGAGGGGACGCAGCGTCGCCGGTTGGAGCGCAGAAATACCGATGGCGTGGTAACGACGGCAGAGTGGTTCTATCTGATGGGTCGGCAGTCGATCGCATTTATTAAAAACCAGCATGCGGGGAATATTGTTCAAGTTAAGTTCCTGGAGAATGGCAATCACGGCGGTAATTTGCACTTCGATATCAGCTGCGCTGGCGTCCACGACGTGGAGGAGCAGGTCGGCCTCGTGCAGTTCTTCTAGTGTGGTGCGAAAGGCTCCGACCAGTTCTTTGGGAAGGTCTCGAATGAACCCGACGGTATCGGTCACGATAACCTCTCGGTCTTGCGGAAAGCGGAGTCGGCGGCTGGTGGTGTCCAGTGTTTGAAAAACCCGATTTTCCGCCGAGACGTGGCTCTTGGTCAGCACGTTGAGAAGCGTCGATTTTCCGGCATTCGTGTACCCGACCAAGGACATCACCGGCAGGCCACGTCGTCCCCGGCGTGCCCGACGTTGGTCTTGGTGCCGGGCAAAGTGAGTGAGTTCGCGCTCAAGGCGTCCGATCCGGTCTCGAATTCGCCGTCGATCAGTTTCCAGCTTCGTTTCGCCGGGACCCCTCGTTCCGATGCCGCCTCCCAGTCGTGAGAGCTGAGCGCCTTTTCCGGAGAGTCTGGGCAACAGGTAGTGCAATTGAGCCAATTCAACCTGCACCTTGCCTTCCCGGCTATGCGCCCTCCTGGCAAAAATGGCGAGAATGAGCTGCGTGCGGTCGATCACCTTGATGTCGGTCATTTCCGCGATCGCACGCGATTGGGCCGGCGACAGTGTCTGGTCGAAGATCACCATGTCCGCGCCCTTATGGAGCGTCTGTATCAACACTTCCTTCAATTTTCCGCTTCCCAGCAGATACCGTTGGTGGCCATCCGCTGTGCGCTGCACCATGCGGTCGATGACAGTCACCTCGGCTGAATTCGCCAATTCGGCCAGTTCCACGAGCCGATCCTCTTGCTCGGCACGGCTCTCAGGAGAGGCACTGACCAACATCGCCGATTCAGTGCCGTCCCTGACGGTATGGTGGCCGCGAGCCGACTGCACCTCGGCTTCTAGTTCTGCGATGAAACTGTCGAACGCCATCGAGCACTGGTGGAACGGAACAGCCTTGAGAATTTTGCAGAGCTGACCGGTCCCATCCGGTGGCAGGAGATGCGCAAGGTACAGATTGCCGGGATTCCTCCCTGGTGATAGAGAAAGGGTACCGATCAGATCAAGGCGTAGGAACGCGAGGTCGGTCAAGGACTCCTGACTCAATGGCTGGTCATGCAGTTGTGTCCTGATCAGCCGCAGCCCTCGTAAAGAACGGGGGCCGGCACGGAACTTTGCCAATGTCGTGGGGGACAGAGTGAGATCTGTTCCCACAATGACCTCTTGCACTAGGCCTCGGCGTGTCAACAGAACGGCAATGGGACGACCGATATCTTGTGTGAGCTGGCACATTGTTTTGGCCAACTCAGGAGAGAGGATTTTGTCACCGGGCACGCGGCGTCTGTACAGCCGCTCAATCGCCGCCAGCTGGCTGGTGCGAAGCCCGATGATCTGGCCGTGGAGACTAGGGATAGAATGCCTCCTTTCTCATGACGGAGGACGTGGGAGCAGGAGGTCCCGCCGAGGCCATCCTCAGCGACTCAGTTGGACTGATGTCGAGATTTGGGCTCTGCTGATGACCCCCGATGAGCGATTGGCGCCCCGCCGAGGCGATCATGGCCGCATTGTCCGTGCAAAAGTCCATTGGCGGCAATGCCAGACGGATGCCCTCTCGCTCGGCTCTCTCCTTGAGGAGCGCACGCAACCGGGAGTTTGCGGAGACCCCTCCCACGACAGCAAGTGCTGAAAGTCCCGATTGGGCCAGCGCCGCAAACGCGTTTGCCACCAAGACCTGCACGATAGCTTCCTGATAGCCTGCAGCCAAATCGGCAATTAGTTCGCCTTGTACCGGAGTGGGGATGTCACGCAGTTTATACAGTAAGGACGTTTTTAGACCGCTAAAGCTGAACTCGAGACTGTTCTTTCTCGGCTTAAAGCGCGGGAAAACAATCAAACGGGGGTTCCCTTGCCGAGCGATTCGGTCAATCGCCGGTCCCCCGGGGAACTCCAGTCCAAGCATCTGAGCCCCCTTGTCAAACGCTTCGCCGGCTGCATCGTCTCGGGTGCACCCGAGCAGCGCGCAATGGCCATTTGTGTCTCGACGGTACAAGTGGGTGTGGCCACCGGACACGACCAGGACGATACAAGCCAGTGGGAATGCCGGATCGGCAAGCCAGGCGGAGGCAATGTGACCTTCCAGATGATTGACGCCGATCACCGGAATACCCAAACCGTAGCTCAATGCTTTGGCATAGTTTACCCCCACCAAGAGCGCCCCAGCCAATCCGGGTCCCTGCGTGACCGCGACTGCGCCAAGTTCATTTTTCGAGAGGCGTGACTGCGCAAGTGCGTCGTTTACCACCAGGTCGATGGTGCTCAGATGGGCACGGGCTGCCAGTTCGGGCACGACCCCGCCGAATCTCGCGTGGACAGCATTTTGAGATGAGATTACGTTTGAAAGTACCTGACCATTACTGTCGAGGACGGCGGCTGCCGTTTCGTCGCAGGAGGATTCAATCCCAAGGATGGGGCTCGGTTGCCATCCGAGGCTGGTCAGGAATCTTGACTCACGGGTTTGAAGCATAGCTTGTTACAGGCATGAAGCATGCTGTGGGCGAAACGACACGACCCCTGCGGTGATCACCGCAAGGGTCGCTGACAGTTGCATGATGAGGGTACGTTGTTCTGATTATGATCACGAATTGGTGGCTAGACTCCCGCCATCGCCTCCTGCTCGATAAAAGCCGGAGTACCGTCTCGCAGCACCACCTTGACCTTACGGCTTTCCTTGAAGCGACCCTTGATGAGCTCCTCAGAGAGCGGGTCACCGATGGCACGCTGAACGGTCCGGCGCATGGGTCTGGCGCCGTACAGCGGTTCATAGCCTTCTTTAATGAGCCACTGTTTGACTTCGTCGTCGACTTCGATTTCGATCCCCTTGTCCAACAGACGGAGGTTCAACTCACGGAGGAGGATATCGAGGATGTTATAGAGCTGTTCTTTGTCCAGTTGATGGAAGATCACGATTTCGTCGATCCGGTTCAAGAACTCTGGGCTGAACGACTTGCGAAGCTCGCCCATGACTTCTTCTTTCTTCCGGCGCACCGCTTCGTCTTCCGTGCTTTGGAAACCGAGGGAGACGCCTTTCTGGATCAGCTTGGTACCGATGTTGGATGTCATGATCACCACGGTGTTCTTGAAGTCTACCTTGCGGCCAAGGCTATCGGTGAGCACCCCGTCGTCCAAGACTTGGAGCAAGACGTTGAAGACGTCGGGGTGAGCCTTCTCGATTTCGTCGAATAGCACGACGGAATAGGGCCGACGGCGAACCTTCTCGGTCAGCTGGCCGCCTTCTTCGTATCCCACATACCCGGGAGGCGCACCAAAGAGCCTGGAACTCGTAAATTTCTCCTGATACTCTGACATGTCGACTCGAATCAATGCCTCTTCGCTGTTGAAGAGAAACTCAGCCAGCGTTCTGGCAAGTTCGGTCTTTCCCACGCCCGTCGGGCCCAAGAAGATGAACGACCCAATCGGCTTCCGCGCTTCTTTCAAGCCCGCGCGCGAACGGCGAATAGCGCGCGCAACTGCCGAGATCGCCTCATTCTGACCGACCACTCGTTTATGGAGAAATTCTTCCATGCGCAGAAGCTTATCCGATTCCTCCTCTTCGAGTTTGAAAAGCGGGATACCGGTCATCTTGGAGACGACATAGGCGACGTCTTCTTTGCCTATCACCGGTTTGTTCTTCTCCTGGTTCTTTTTCCATTCTCGCTTGGATTCGTCCAGGAGCTTGCGCAACCGCTCTTCCTCCTCGCGGTACCGTACGGCTTCCTCGAAGTTCTGCATCGAGATGGACAGCTCTTTTTCGCGCGACACCTTCTTGAGTTCCTGCTCCATCGCTTTCAACTCCAACGGGAGCGCGTAGGTCTGAAGCTTGGCGCGTGATCCAGTCTCGTCGATCAAATCGATCGCTTTGTCGGGCAGGAACCGGTCAGTGATATACCGGTCCGACAGCTTGACGGCTTCGACGATGGCGTCCTCTGTGATTTCGACGCCGTGATGTTCTTCGTAGCGGTCACGTAGCCCCTGAATGATAAGTACCGTTTCGCCGATGTTGGGCGGCTGAACATGAATCGGTTGGAACCGTCGCTTCAGCGCGCCGTCCTTCTCAATGTGCTTGCGGTACTCGTCCAACGTCGTCGCCCCGATGCACTGAATCTCGCCTCGTGAGAGGGCAGGCTTCAGCATGTTCGAGGCATCGATCGAGCCTTCAGCGGCACCGGCCCCCACGAGTGTGTGGAGCTCATCGATAAAGATGATGATGTTGCCGGCCTGAACGATCTCCTTCATCACGACTTTGAGCCGCTCTTCAAACTGGCCCCGATATTTCGTGCCGGCCACGAGTGAGCCGAGATCTAATGCGATCACCCTGCGGGATAGAAGATTGTCAGGAACTTCCGACTGAACGATCCGCTGGGCAAGTCCCTCGACAATGGCGGTTTTCCCGACACCGGATTCGCCGATGAGCACGGGGTTGTTCTTGCTCCTTCGGCTGAGGATCTGGAGCACACGTTCAATCTCGTCTGCTCTTCCGATAACCGGGTCCAATTGACCTTCTTGGGCAAGCTGAGTGAGGTCACGACCAAATTCATCGAGCGCCGGCGTGTTGCTCTTCCTGTCTCGTTCACGCGGAGCCGATTTCCGGAGAAAGGTCACAGTCAATTGCCTCGCAGTCAAAAGGTTGGCCCCCAAGCTGCGAAGGATTTTCCCGCCGATTCCCTCCTCTTCGCGGAGCAGACCCAAGAGAAGATGCTCGCTGCCGATATGGTTGTGCCCCAGAAGGCGGGCTTCCTCGACCCCGTATTCAATGACCTTCTTGACGCGCGGGCTGAACGGGATTTCACCGAACGTCATCGTGGTGCCCCCACCCGGCAGATTGCGTTCGATTTCCAAGCGGATTTGCTCTGTCGAGAGACCCATCTTTTTCAAGATCATGAGGGCAATGCCGTCGGATTCGCGGAGTATAGCCAGAAC
Organism: Nitrospiraceae bacterium; assembly: GCA_052389395.1. GTDB lineage: Bacteria > Nitrospirota > Nitrospiria > Nitrospirales > Nitrospiraceae > Nitrospira_D. The sequence goes on from JBQTHY010000089.1 coordinate 30,276, forward strand.
CAGATGTTCCGTCCCGAGGTAATCGTTCTGATGCCGCTCGGCTTCCTCTCGCGCGAGAATGATGATCTTTCGACCTTTGTCCGTGAATCGTTCGAACATCCTGCCTCCTTCTAGATGCTAGATTCGCGTTATGGTCGCTTCGAGCAAAACCCGTGGAAAAACTGGCCTAATTCTAACTAGAGCACTCTTCAGAGTCAAGGTTGCGCATAAAAGTGACCGGAGGCATCACTCACCGCGTCTGGAATAGCGCTGCTCCCATTTTGATTTGTCGAGTGACTGCCGCGGTTGCGTTGACATGAAAAGAACCGCACCTATAGAATTCCGCAACTTTTAACTTGGCTTTGATTCGAGCGCACATGAGAAGCAAGAGCGTCTGGATTCTGACCAAACCGAAGTTCCCTGAAGTCAAGACTACGCTCCAAGGGGTGGTGACCTGGCTCAGGTCTCGCAACATCGATGTGCTTCTCGATACCACCTCAGCGACATTGCTCGGTGAACAGGATGGAGTTCAAAAGACGCAATCGGCCGGCAACGCCGACGTCTTACTCGTCTTAGGGGGCGACGGGACGATTCTCAATGCCGCGCGGTTAGCAGGAGAGCGAAGCATTCCGATCTTGGGCGTCAATATGGGTGGTCTCGGCTTCTTAACCGAGGTTCGACCGGAGAATCTGTATTCCTCGCTCGATCGAGTGTTCGCCAATGATTTTGTCCTCGATGAGCGGCTCATGCTGAAAACGCATGTCCATCGGCATGGCGAAACGGTTGCACGAGGCGTGGTACTCAACGATGTGGTGATCAGCAAGGGTACCCTAGCCCGCATGATTGAATTGAAGATCGCCATTCAAGGGCAGTTCGTGACCAATCTGCGCGGCGATGGCCTGATTGTCAGTACGCCGACCGGGTCTACAGCCTATTCCCTGTCGGCCGGCGGTCCTATCATTAATCCAGCAGTCCAATCGCTGATTCTGACTCCAATCTGTCCGCATACGCTGACGCATCGGCCGTTGATCGTTCCGGTAAATGCCGAAATTGAAGTGACTCTGACCAGCAAAGACGACGGGGCAATGGCCACGCTCGATGGACAAGTCGGTATTGCGATGACGCAGGGTGATACGGCTCTGATCGAAGCCTCAGCTCACCGGACCAGGCTGATTCGGTTTCCGGAAAGCCACTACTACGATGTCCTGCGAGAAAAACTGAAATGGGGAGACGGCTAAGTGCGAGGTGGGACTTCCTGTGGTACGGGGTGAATACGCTGGACCTACATGCGACCCTGTTCGATCAAACTCAGCATTTCTTGATTCGCCGCGAATTTGAACTCACCAATCCAGTCGGTCCCCCCAGCATGCGTTTGTTCCGCCGCTTCAAGTGCTCGCAGTCCTTGCACGTCGACCGGATGGCTCTTGCGGCTTTTCAATCTCTCGAGCAGTTTGTCGAGCACGACCTTGGCTGGGCTTCCTGCCTCTTTCCTCGCGAGGTATCGTCCGACGACCTCCGCGCACCAGTCACCGTCTCGCTTCGCCACACCGACGAGCCCCTCGCTCGCTTTTCTCGCCCAACCGGCTAAAAAGATACCGTCAAGAACATTGCCGGTCCCCTCATCATAAGCCTGGAACAACGCGTCGTCCGGATCGTTCCCGGTTTTGTTGGGATTGGTTACGTATGCGCCGCCTTTATAGGGCAACCCAACGGTTTCATCGACCCTGTCGCCAACGGCAAACACGACGCTGTCACAGGGGAATTCGTAGAACTGCTTGAGCCCAACGGCGACCGTATCGTCCCCCTTCGGCTCCAGCTTGTTCTCTTCCATCTCAAGGCCGCGAACACGATTGCGGGCGTCAACGAGGATGCGTTTTGGTGAAGCCAAGAACTTGAACCCCATCTTCGTCTCACTCACTCTCGGCTCGCACTTGATGAATTCGTCCGTGAGGCCCTTAAAGACTCCATCGGCATCTTGGCCCACGGCAGCCATGCGATCTTTGATGCGCTCGAACTCTTTCTTAATTCCTTCGACGTCCATGTTGGCGCAGACGGCCCGAATTTCTTTGGGATTATATTTACGCTCGACTGGTCCGCGGCGAACGATAGCCGTCACCCGCTCGACTTTCTTGTAGCCAACCAGCCAATGCGCGATATCCACCATCACGTCGCCCGCGCCGATCACGGCTACGTCCTTTCCCATCTCGAAAGGCCGGTCCCCGAAACCGGGCAGGCGATTGAAATGGTAGACCACATCTTTTGCGTGGAACACACCCTGTGCGGAGTCCCCCTCCACACCAATGGCTTTGGTCCCTTGCGCACCTATCGAAAAGACCACGGCACTCGCGCCGAGGACTCGGACGTCCTCCACGGTGAGGTCTTTTCCTTTGCCGATAGAGACATTGCCGAAATAGTGGACGTTCGGTCGATTGAGTAACTCCCAGTATTGCTTCTTCAACCCAGCACGCAGTTTCAGCTTAGCGGGGAAAATCCCGTATTCAGCCAAGCCACCGAATTTGATGTCCCGATTGAGAATGATTACCTCATGGCCGGCCTTCGCGAGGGTGCTGGCGACTGCCATCCCTGCGGGCCCGGCTCCGGCCACAATGATCACGTGCGACATCATCGCGCTCATGTGTTGTTCACACGATAAATGAAGAGAAAAGGTCTAGAACCTCAACAGTTTCGCGGACTTTAGCACAGTGATTTATGAGCTGTCAAAATGCGCTGGTCTGACCATCATCGATGGATGAAATGGACAACTTACTGGTGAACGGGAAGAAAAATATGCCGCTTCCCTCTAGGGGAAGGGCCAGCCCAACTGCGTAAAATCTTGCGGAGCCATACAGGAGGGATCGACCTCAGTTTTCTCGATTCCATGCGACCCTGTCATAAAGGGGAGCAGTCTAGGCACTCAAAGCCTCCCTCGACCCTCCGCTTGTCACTATACGGTCAGTAATCTACAATGGCGCGGATTAGAGGGTAATTTTGCTCCAAATTTCCACTCCATGCTGCCTGATTTTCTATCCAGTCAAAGAGTTCAACGCCTACTGACAGCCTTGTATATTGCGGCCGTGGCTGTTTATGGAACAGTAGTGGTTTATTTGCGTGGTCCTCGTTTTCGTGATTTCGATTGGCACCGCGAGATCGGACGCTGGTTTCTAACCGGGCAAGACCTTTATAGCAACCCTGTAAGTTATCCCTACATGCCGACCGGAGCAATGTACTTTTCTCTGCTTGCACTGGTCGATCGAAGTACAGGAATGGCGATACGCTACACGGCTGCGGTCATCTGTTTATGGTTAACGTGTGTCCTGTTCCATCGGATGATCGAGGGTCAGTTCCAAGAATTGGCTCACGCCAATCCCCTACTGAGCGTCATCACGATAGTGTTAGCCGGCCAGTTCATCCTCTACGACCTCGACGACGGTGGCCCGCACACGATTCTGTTGGGTATGCTCGTGGTCGCCGTCTACGCGGTGTGGAAAGGAAGGGAAAAGCTGGGCGCGATATGGTTCGGATTAGCTATCGCGCTGAAGGTGACACCCGGATTATTTCTTCCGTTTTTCATGTGGAAACGTCAGTGGCGGTTAGCTCTGTACACAGCCGTCTCAACCGTATGCTGGATCATCCTGCCCATAGTCTGGATGGGGCCGGCAAGTTGGTGGTCTCACCAGCAAACATGGGCTCAAGTGGCAGTGGGATCTGCCTTAGGCTACAAGACACAATTTGCACAAGCAAACGAGGATAACATTCGGAACTCAGGTATCCAGCCGGCGCTGATGCGGTACCTTGTCACTCTGCCTCCTGATCATCCGTTGCGAAAGAACGACCCCGGCTATGTAGAAATTCTAGATTTACCCCCGGCTCATGCGCGCATTCTGATCTTCTTAGCCATAACAGTTTTGCTGTTCGGCTTCTTTTGGTGCACCCGTCAACCGTACCGAGGCCCAGGGGATCCAGAGTGGCCTCGGGAGTGTAGCGGCCTCCTCATCCTAATGTTGTTCCTTTCTCCCTTGAACTGCATACAGCAACTCCCATGGCTCGAGCCGGCTCTCTACTGGATTGTGGCCAAGGCTTGTAGCAGCGATGGCTTGAGTCACCTGTCTAAGGTGGCGATGGGGCTGTACGTGATGATAGCGATTGTTCTGAATTATGAAGTGCTGGGCAAACAAAACTTCTTGGTGTTTCTCAGCTTTAAGCCGTTTACGATAGGTATGTTATTGATCTTCGCAGTACTCATGCTCCAGTCGCAGAAGGCCGGGACCTTGTCGCACGGTCCTGTCCACAATACCGCCTATGCCAAGTAGTCGTTTAGCATCTCCATCGCTCAACAATCCCGAGCAATCCACAGTGCGTTACTACCCGGTCAGTGATGGTGAGGGGATGTCTCTCCCAAGAGAATTGGGACCGGGAGAAGTGTTTGTCGTGCCCAACTTTGAAGTGGCCGAGGCTCTGATTGCCCGCGGTGTAGACAGCGCTCGCATCGCGATCAGCCAAATTGATTCATCTGAAGTGAACTATCCAGGGTATGTTCAGCTTGCTGGAAATAAGCATCTTGTGCCAGTAATGCCGTTCCGTTTTGACCGATCGATTCTGATTGTGCTCCCCACCTACAACGAACGCCAAAATCTTGAAGCCCTGATCGAGGCGATCGGAAGGTATCTGGTCGCCGACATCTTGATTGTCGATGATAATTCTCCGGACGGTACCGGACAGCTGGCCGATCAACTGAGCCTTCTACAAAAACATGTCCATGTCTTGCATCGAGCACGAAAGGGAGGTCTTGGGCCGGCCTATCTCGCGGGATTCCAGTGGGCGCTGGCACGTGGTTACCAGTTAATCGTCGAGATGGACTGTGATTTCAGTCATCCGCCTTGGGACTTACCCCGACTGGTTTCCCGGAGCGGTACCGTCGACTTGGTCATCGGGAGTCGATATGTACCTGGTGGGGGCACGAAAGACTGGAGCAGACGAAGGCGACTTGTTTCACGATTGGGTAATGCCTACGTCAGCCTGTTCCTGGGCTCGAGTATCCGTGACTGGACAGGGGGCTTTCGCTGTTATCGTCATGAACTATTAGCTCACATGAACCTCGAAAGCGTGAACGCGAAAGGCTACGTCTTTCAAGTGGAGATGGCCTGGCGGGCACACCAATTAGGAGCGAAGATCTGTGAGCTACCCATCCGATTTAGCGATCGGGTTCAAGGCCAAAGTAAGCTCGGATGGCAGACGATTGTAGAAGCATTGACCGAAGTGCCGAGAATGTACTTTAAGGCGACACCTTCCCGATGAGATCGAGCCCTCTTCTCAACCCCCAGCTGCTAGACGCAGACAAAAAATAGGTCTGTGCCCTCTGCGTCACCAAAGGCCGTCAGAACGGCGAGGCGATGTCTTCTAGCCTGCTGCGCTTCCCACAGGCCCGCCTGGTTCGGTCATGCGCCAGGGGTCGAGCAGTTCATTGAGTCGCTTTTCTGGCAGGACTTTTTGTTCTCTGGCCATCTGGCGTACGGTCTTGCCGGACTTGTAGGCATCCTTGGCGAGCTTCGCGGCCGCCTCGTACCCGATCTCTGGCGCGAGGGCAGTGCACATGGCCAAACTTTCTTCGATCAAGCTCCGGCAGCGCTCCTCATCGGCTTTAATGCCTTCAATACATTTGACCGCGAAATTGTTTGAGGCCGTCGAAAGGAGTTCGATCGATTGTAAGAGGTTATAGGCCATGACCGGCAACATGACGATCAGTTCGAAGTTGGCCGCCTGCCCTCCCAGTGTAACTGTCGCGTCGTTTCCGATCACCTGGGCGCACACCATGGTCACCGATTCGGCAATGACCGGGTTTACTTTGCCCGGCATGATAGACGAGCCTGGTTGTGTCTCCGGCAGATTGATCTCCCCGATCCCGCAGCGAGGGCCGGAGCCGAGCCAGCGAATGTCGTTGGCGATTTTCATGAGGCTCACGGCGATGGTCTTCAACTCCCCGCTCGCTTCGACCAACGAATCCTGAGCGGATTGCGCCTCAAAGTGGTTCTTCGCTTCTTTAAATGTGCAGCCGGTTTCTTTCGAGATAATGGCCATCACCCTGGCTGAGAATTTCGGATGACAATTAAGTCCCGTACCGACTGCGGTGCCACCGAGCGCGACTTCGCTCAGGGCCTCTCGTGCGCGCTCGACCCGCTGAATTCCTAATTCGATCTGCCTCGCGTAGCCTCCGAATTCCTGACCTAACCGAACAGGCGTCGCATCCTGCAAATGGGTGCGACCGATCTTGACGATCTTGTCGAACTCTTTGGCTTTGCGAGCGAGCGCTTTCTGCAAACGGGTGAGAGCCGGAATCAGCTGCTGCTGCATCATCTCCCCGGCGGCGATGTGAATTGCTGTGGGAATCACGTCGTTGCTGGATTGACCCAAATTCACGTGGTCGTTTGGATGCACCAGCTTGCTGCCTCGTGCTCCGCCTAACAGCTCGGTCGCGCGATTTGAGATCACCTCGTTGACGTTCATGTTCGTCGAGGTTCCTGATCCGGTTTGAAAAATGTCCACGGGGAACTCTGCGTCAAGCTTGCCTTCGATCACTTCGGTCGCTGCCTGTCTGATCGCATCGGCTGCTTGCTTGTCGAGCAGTTCCAATGATTGATTGACCGTCGCGGCGGCACGTTTGATCATCCCCATCGCACGGATCATGGCGGGGGGAACGCGCAGCGAGCTGATTGGGAAATTTTCAATGGCGCGGGCAGTCTGTACACCATAATAGGCAGCGGCCGGAACGGCCAGCTCACCCATGGTATCGCGTTCAATTCTGGTCGCAGGTGATGACTCAGTCGCTGCCGGTATCTTCTTCATGGGTCCTACTCCAGGATAAGGGTTCTCAGGCGTTGCGGGCGCCATAATAAGCTCAGGTCGCCTGCTTGCACAAGAGTATCGGTCGATGGGCAGGTCCAGATTTGGGGTCGCCTCTATCAGGACCATGCGCTCACGTGGGCGCGCCAATCCTCCGAAATCGACGAGGGAATAATGAGATAGGCCTGTGCAGACGGGGCACGGTGAAGGAAGGATTAAAATGTAGGGCGGCCAACGTGACGCCTAGGGCTACCTGACCCAGACCAGCTTTCCTCCTCTGTTTACCGGATGACGCACAGTCTGGCCTTACCCGACCTCCCCGAGAATTTCCTCGTAGTAGGCTTCGAGCAGTGCGGCGCTGGTTGCTTGGACAATGGCTAGTTGCCGGCGATCGAAGGAATCCGCGCAGTAGAGATAGACATACCCTTCGGCGGACCCGAGTTCAACGTGCAGTTGCCGGCCGTCTGAAGCTTGGCGGGTCCTCTCCTTGATGATCTTGCGGTCTTTGAGTTGCTCCCACGCTTGTTGTGCTGAGGGCGCGTGGTTCTCGTAAAGCGGAGCATTAGGCTCACCCGGTTCTTGCTGAAGTGCGACTCCGTCGAATAACCGTCCCTCATCCGGCTCCTCGGATTCATCCCAGTTGACCAATGCACGACCTCCCTTCTGCAACAGATAGAAGGGACCATCGTCCGCTACTTCTTCCCCAAGCCGATAACGGATCGGCTCGGGGGCTTCGATCAACTGCATCCCTCTCCCTTCCAATGCGCGCTGAAACGGCACGCGTCGCGCAAGTTGTCTGGTTTTCTCGAACACGATCATGCGGCCATCCTGATTGAGCCTCTCGATGAGCCGATCGAGTCGTACACCGATCCCCGTGCGTTGCTCGAACGCCCCTTGTTGGTCCGCGTTCCGTGATCGCTCGAAGGTCTGCCAGCTCTGACTCGGAATCCCCGGATTTCGTTCGGCCTGCACCAGCGCCTGAGTGGCAATGATGAGATCGTATGAGCCAGGGACCGGTGCAGTTTCCACGTCCAGACACTCAAAGCGGACATTGGAAAGCGCTTGCTCTTCCGCTTTCTGTCGGGCAACAGCGATCGAAGCCGGCGAGCGGTCGACGCCGATGAATTGTTTGTCAGGAAACCGGCTGGCATAAAAGGTGGTCAGAATCCCGACGCCGCAACCGAAATCGAGGATCTCCTTGGCTTCGCCCATGCGAGACGCTACGCGCGAACCAATCTCTCTATAGTATTGGTAGCGCTGGCTGTAGAGAACCGGAAGTATCTTGGACTGGACGGTGAGGTCGTAGAACGCAATCTCGTCTCGGCGATCCCCTCTGCGCTTCCGTTCGACCTGAGCGTTGAGTTGATTCAGTTCTGTGAGAGAGAGTTGCTGCCGTTGCCAGGCAAAGTAGTCGGCGTCGGATGTGAAATGCTTGAGGCCCCACCAGGCAAGGTGTTCGTGAAGCGTCATTCGTATCTCGTCTTTCGTATCATCCAACACACATGCCTCTTGACGAAATGCGCTTCACGTTTCACGCTTCACGATACTCAAGGACGTTTCAACATGATCGCGTCAAAATAAGCCTCAGGAACCGGGTGCGGAACTCTCAGCTGCCCCGATCCAAATGCGACATATTTCTCGCAGGTCAGCTCTTCAAGGCCGATCGGCCCTTTCGCATGCAGACGCGAGCCGCTGAGCCCCATGTCGGCCCCCATGCCGTAGCTATCCCCCGCGTTGAGCCGCGACGACACATTCACGAACACCGCACTCGCATCGACTTCACGCGTGAAACGCATCGCCGACTCGTAGCGGCTGGTGGCGATAACCGCGGTGAGACAGGGACCGTGCTCTACGATATGCGCCAATGCCTCGTCGAGATTCTCCACCATTTTCACGGCGAGGACCGGACCCTGGAATTGCGTGCGCCAATCTGCTTCCACGGCCGGAATGATCGAGGTGTGTCCCGACATCGCCATTTGCCCCATCAGCGCAATCGTCTTCGGACAGCCGTGTACTTCGACCTTGAATTCATCCAGCAATCGATTGATCAGCGGAGGCAAGAACTGCCGCCCGATGAACTGCTGCACGAGCAAGGTATCGAGGGCGTTAGCCGCTCCCGCCGACTGCACCTTTGAATTGATCACGATGTTCTGGGCCAGAGGGATATCAGTATTCTCATCGACATACAGGTGCGTGAGCCCACCGTCAAAACAGAGCACCGGCATCTTCGCCTGATCGAGAACGGCCTTCCGCAAGCCGGTCCCGCCGCGCGGGACGATGGCATCGAGACTGTTCCCCGACCGGATCAGCTCGATCGCGGCCTCTTTCTCCGGACGCTCAATGAGAACCCATGCGCCAGCCGGTATCCCACTCTGCTCCGCGGCTTCACGAAGTCCCTTGTCAATCGCCTTGTGGGTGAGGGACCATTCCGGAGTGCCACGGAAGACACAAAGGTTGCCCGACTTGAGGCAGAGCGCGAGTGACTCGACGGTTACAAGGGGACTCATCTCAGAAATTACCCCGATCACCCCGATCGGAACGCGAACCCGGCTGACTTGGAGCCCATTAGGACGTTCCCATCGCGAGGTCACGGCGCCGACAGGATCGGGCAAGTCGGCAACGACGCGGAGCCGTTCGACTAGTTCTTTGATGTGGTCCGGCATCATCCGCACACGCGCGACGGCGGCCCTCATCCGGTCCTTGATGCCTTCCCTCTCATAGGACTTCCCCACCGCATCAACGTCTTTCGAATTCGCCGTCAGGATGAGGGCTTCGTCTGCCTCCACACGATCCGCCATTGCCCGCAACGCGCCATCTTTGATCGGACCAGGTAAGAGCGCCAACCGCCTGGCGACGTTTCGACAGTCTTTCAACAGGTTGTCCACGTAAAGTTTAACGGGTACTTCTGGCATGTTTTACCTATTTACCCATTGAGGGATGGAATCATTGCTTCATTGCAATCGAACAATCGGCAATAGTGCAATGATTCGAATCTTGGAGGGTGGGACTATAGCACGTGATTTTTTCGGGAGTAAAGCTGAAGCGGGGCTGGGAGAGTGATTGCTTTTCGCGTGGCAATCCGGATTAATGACGTGCCAGAAACCACCCGTACACCTGCAGAGTTGCATAGCCGGACGTACAACCAGACCGTGTGTGCGGTGATGACCCCGAGCGCTTTGATGCCGGTCAGGGCCCATCCGGTTCCCCCATTGCCACGCCCCTCCTCGTACAAGAAGAAAATTTGCTAGAATGCGCCGGAGTGCCTATCTTGTCCTATGGTGAAAGGCAGCGGATGATCGATCTTCGTAGCGATACCGTGACCACTCCCACCGACGGCATGCGGAAAGCAATGGCCCGCGCCGAAGTGGGAGACGACGTGTACGGGGAAGATCCTACCGTTAATCGTCTCCAAGACATGGCGGCGGCGCTGCTCGGCAAGCGAGCGGCTCTTTTTGTACCCTCCGGGACCATGGCAAACCAACTCGCCATTCGGTCACTGACCCAACCGGGACAGGAAGTCATCGTCGAGAGCACATGTCACATCGTTCGCTATGAGCAGGGAGCGGCTGGCGCACTGGCGGGCGTGCAACTGCATTGGGTGACGGGGGTACGCGGGATTATGACCGCCGAACAAGTGGAGGCCGCAATCAGGCCGAAAGATCCCTACAGTATCCCGACGGCGCTCATCTGTCTGGAGAACACGCACAACGCCGGCGGCGGAACCATCTACCCACTCTCAACCATCGAGAAGATTCAAACCGTCGCAGCCAAGCAGGGGGTCCCGATGCATCTCGACGGCGCCAGACTCTTCAACGCCGTGGCCGCCACCACGCTTCCTCCAGCTTCCTATGCCCAGTACTTCGAAACTGTTTCGATGTGTCTTTCGAAGGGTCTTGGCGCACCAGCGGGATCCCTGTTGATCTCAAGCGATCAGCAGGTCATCGACCGCGCCCGACGTTTTCGTCGCATGTACGGAGGAGCCATGCGCCAGGCTGGTATCCTCGCTGCCGCCGGCATCTATGCGCTGGAGCATCATGTTGCGCGCTTGAAAGACGATCACGACCATGCCAAGAAACTGGCTCGGCTCCTCCAGCAAATTCCGTCGGTACAGATCGAGCCGCATCATGTCGAAACCAACATCGTGATCTTCGAAGTCAATGACCAACGATGGTCTCCGGCCGAACTCGTCGCCGCGTTGAAAGAACAGGGCGTGCTCATCAATGCAATAGGAAGGCAGAGCTTCAGAGCCGTCACCCACCTGAATATCTCCGCGAAACAGATCGACGAAGCCGGGGCGATCTTCACTCGGGTGCTCGCTCGCTGACCCCTGTCCGTTGACACCACTTTCAGCCACACATAGAATGCCGCCATGGTTCACATGGACAAGGCCGTGCGGCTCCCGGCGGTTTCGTTTCAGCAGATCAGCAAGATTCTAGAGGTGACGGATTCGCTCGGCCTCAATCGTGAGGGGGTGGAAAGTCCCCTGTCCCCCGAAAGCCCGGGTGTTGTGCGGCGCCTGCCAAACGGCAAGATTGAGATTATCGTGGACGCGGAGCAACTCTTTGATCAGTGGCTTACCGTTCTTCCGGCACAAATCCAACAAGCACAGCAATCATAAATGGAATCGAACACCACCACCACGAGCACTCCCACCCGCGAGGAACTCAACGCCGAACTGCTGGCTGTCCCGGAACCACCGGAGCAGCCTGAGACACCGCACCCTCCAGGATTCGAGGAGAGTATTGAAATCGCCCTGCGACACGTGAAAGGCCGGCGCGGCGGCGACCTGGTTGGTGTCATTCTGGTCGGATCAGGAGCGCGCCGGGCTGTCACCCCCCACAGCGATATCGACCTCATTGCCCTGGTGAAGGGAGAGGCTGATAGTCGTGAAATTCTTCGGGTCGGAGAGCGTCTCGCCGATATCCGCTATCACGGGCACAAGGCCGTGGAGGACGACCTCGCCTGTTCACTGAGGCTGCCGCCACTGCTTAGAAAAGGCCGAACGCTGTACGACCACGATGGCATCAGCGCCGCGCTGATCGAAAAAGCCAATCAGCGATTCCGCCAGGGCCCTCCCCCGGCCAGGATGAATGAACAGATTCAAATGAAGGCCGAGTGCTACCATTGGCTGGGAAAGGCCCAGGACTTCGTAGAGAAACCAGGAACCGCACAATATCTATTGACCCTATTCTACGAAGAGTGCGTCCTGGCGTTCTTCCGCTTGAGGGGATTTTGGCTGACCGCGCCAGTGGACATCCATCGCTTCATGCATTCACGTGAACCTGCACTCGCGGACCTGGCAGGACAATTTCTCACGGCGACAACCGTGACCGACCGGCTCAACTTTGGCCGGCAATTTGCCGATCTACTCTTTAGGGATGTCCCGAACCCTGCCCGTATCGACTGACAGGCTCGGCCACATCTGACCTGTGTTGCCCTTGCGTGAGGGGCATGTCTTTCACGCGACTTATCCAGAGTGATGCCGGTTCATAAACCGATATCCTGATACCCATCACTCCCTCTCACCAGCATAGACGCCAAGGAGCCTATATGGAGCTGGGATTTATCGGACTAGGCAAGATGGGCATGAACATGGTCACCCGCCTCCTGCGTGACCAGCACCGCGTCGTCGTGTATGACCGTTCGAATGAGTTGATCAAACAAGCGGAGGGCCAGGGTTGTATTGGCTCTTCATCACTTAGCGATCTGGTCGGCAAGCTCGGCGCCCCCCGCGCAGTCTGGATCATGGTCCCTTCCGGAGCGCCGACGGAAGAGACCGTACATGAGGTGGCCGCACTCCTTCAACCAGGGGACATCATCGTGGACGGAGGGAACACACGGTTTCACGATGACGTGCGGCGTGCGGCCAATTTGAAGAAAAAAGGCGTTCATTATGTGGATGCCGGAACCAGCGGAGGCATCTGGGGATTAAAACTCGGCTACTGTTTAATGGTTGGAGGCGATGATGCCGCCGTAAGACGACTGGCCCCGGTTTTCAAGACCCTTGCTCCTGAGAACGGCTGGGCCCATGTCGGCGCAGTCGGCGCCGGACATTACGTGAAGATGGTCCACAACGGCATCGAGTACAGCATGATGCAAGGCTATGCCGAGGGGTTTGAATTGATGTCGAAGAGTGAGTATAAGTTGGACCTGGCTCGTATCGCTGACCTCTGGATGCATGGCAGCGTGGTGCGTTCCTGGCTCCTCGAATTGGCGGCGGGTGCGCTCAAAGAAGATCAAAAGCTGGAAAAGCTGAAAGGTTTTGTGCAGGATTCAGGTGAAGGCCGTTGGATGATCGCCGAGGCGATTGAAAAGGATGTACCGGTTCCGACACTCACGACCGCTCTGTTTACTCGGTTTCGATCACGGCAGGAGGAATCGTTTACTGAAAAGATGCTGGCCGCCTTGCGACAAGCGTTCGGAGGTCATTCCGTCCGGCGTTAGTCAATTCCCTATTTCGGCAGGAAACCCCGATGGCCACAAATAGTCAGCGACTCGATATCAACCCCGCGCAGGAAAGTCTGCCCCCTGTCGAGCCCTGCACCCTGGTCATTTTTGGAGGATCGGGAGACCTGGCCCGTCGCCGGCTGATCCCGGCTCTCTACAACCTGCTCCTCGATGGACTGATGCCTTCGAACTATGTTGTCTTGGGCTTGGGCCGCACTCCGATGAGCGACCAGGAATTTCGGGCCACTGTGCGCGATGGCGTCGTGAAACATTCTCGGCAGGCCTTGATCGAAGACACCTGGGATGCCTTTTCGCGACATTTGTTTTACCTGGCCGGCGAGAATGATGACGCCCAGACCTACGTGCGGCTCAAAGCACGGGTGGAAGAACTTGAGCGTACGTTCCAGCTGCCCGGCAATCGAATTTTCTATCTCAGTATTCCACCCCGTTCCTTCACTGCCGTCTGCGAAGGATTGTCGAATTGTGGACTCGCAGGAAACCCTGCAACTCGTTCGCCCTACGCCCGTATCATCGTCGAAAAACCGGTCGGCCGCGATCTGTCCTCGGCGCAAGCCATCAACACAGTGACGGGCCGCGTCTTCGACGAATCGCAAATTTTCCGCATCGATCATTATCTGGGCAAGGAAACGGTCCAGAACCTCATGGTCGTGCGCTTTGCCAATAGCATTTTCGAGCCGATCTGGAATCACAAGTATATCGACCATGTCCAAATTACCGTGAGCGAAGCCGAAGGGGTCGGCACGAGGGCTGCCTACTACGAAGAAGCCGGCGCGTTACGCGACATGGTGCAGAACCACCTACTTCAACTGCTCTGCCTTGTTGCGATGGAGCCGCCGTACTCGCTGGACCCGGACGTGGTGCGGAACGCCAAGATGGAGGTGCTTCGCTGCATGAGACCCATTACGGCCAAGGATGTGGAGAAGGTCACGGTGCGGGCACAGTACACGGAAGGCACCGTACATGGCACACCGGTCCCGGGCTATCGCCGCGAGAAGGGGGTCAAGCCGGACTCCATCACGGAGACATACGTGGCCGTGAAGTGTTTTGTGGAGAACTGGCGCTGGTCGGGCGTGCCGTTCTATCTCCGAACCGGTAAAGCATTGCCGCTTCGGAGGAGCGAAGTCGCGGTTCAATTCAAGGATATTCCGGAGATCCTGTTCAATGCGAACATTCAGCACCCTCAGGCGCCGAACGTATTGGCCTTGCGGGTTCAGCCTGAGGAAGGACTCTCACTCCGCATTGTCTCGCGGGTGCCGGGCACCAGGGCCCAGACTCACCCGGTCGAAATGAATTTCAAGTACGCGGAAGTCTTCGGCCGGCCATCGCCGGAGGCCTACGAACGTCTCTTGCTGGACGTCATGGCCGGCGACGCCTCTCGCTTTATGCGTCGCGACGCCGTGGAAGCCTCCTGGGCGTGGATTACCCAGATTCTCGAAGCCTGGGAACAGCTGGGACAACGCTGGCTGCCCGAATACCAAGCAGGTACGTGGGGACCAGTAGAAGCAGACCGTCTGATCCAGAACGACGGTCGCGCCTGGCGAGCGTTGTGAAATCTTGAAGCTTCCCCGTCCTTAGTGGCTTCTGCACAACACAGGTTCTAGCACCTGCCGATAGACGAGGTCGGCAAAGAGCTGATAGCCGGCCGTCGTGAGGTGCAGCCCGTCGTTGGAATAGAGCCGCGCCAGCAAGAAACTTTCGGGCTCGGCAGTCGCCGTGAACAAATCCACGGCCACGAGCTGTTTTGCTCGGGCATAGTCAAGGATCGTGGCGTTCAGGTCGTACCGACGCTCTAGATG
>JBQTHY010000090.1:0-7693 GCA_052389395.1 Nitrospiraceae bacterium
GTGACGGTGTCCTGCTCGTGATTCCCGCGCGAGAAGTCGTGTCCGGCGACGTCATCCTCCTGGAGGCCGGAGACCGCATCCCGGCGGATGCGCGGCTGGTCTACGCGACAAATTTCCACACACAAGAAGCCTCGCTGACCGGAGAATCGACACCGGTGGAGAAGGGGATCCAGGTGATCGATCGACCCGATGTGCCGCTGGGCGACCGATCCAATATGGTCTTCATGGGCACGGTGGCCGTGTCGGGCAAAGCCCGTGGGTTGGTGACGGCCACGGGGCTGAGAACAGAACTTGGCCACATCGCCGCCATGATTCAGAAGGCGGCGGAAGCAGAGCGGACCGAAACGCCGCTTCAACGTCGTCTTGAGCAATTCGGCTACACCTTATTGTGGCTGGCATTGGGTGTCGTGAGCGTCGTGTTTCTGTTGGGCTACCTGCGCGGCGAGCCGGTGGTGACCATGTTCCTCACCTCTGTCAGCCTCGCCGTGGCCGCAGTTCCTGAGGGACTGCCGGCCGTGGTCACGATTACGCTGGCACTGGGCGTCACGCGAATGGTGAGGCGCCATGCCCTGATCCGCAAACTGCCGGCCGTTGAAACGCTCGGCTCTGCCACCGTCATCTGCTCTGACAAGACCGGCACCCTCACGAAGAATGAAATGACGGTGACCAAATTATTTGTGGGAGGCAAAGTGCTCGACGTGACCGGCGAAGGATATGAGCCGGTGGGTGAGATACGAGAAGACAGGTCTGAGTTGAAAGTGCTGAGTCCTGAGTTATACGCGAAAGGATTCGGTTTTCCCTCTGATGACTCAGCACCCAACACTCAACACTCAGCACTGAGCCAGTCACCTGACGTGAAGCAACTGCTCACGGCGTCGGTGTTGTGCAACGGTGCAACGTTGCAACAGGAGGAAGGGACCTGGCGGATTCTGGTCGATCCGACGGAGGGAGCTTTGCTGGTCGCGGCGGCCAAAGTCGGCCTGCGCATGGAGCAACTGAAAGCGACGCATGCTTTCCTCGGAGAGGTGCCGTTCGATGCTGAGCGCAAAATGATGACGATCGTGCGGCGGGCCACAGACGGACCAGTTGCCTATGTCAAAGGGGCACCCGACGTATTATTACGCCATTGTACGCACCGGCTGGCGACCGACGGCGCGATCGAGCCCATGACGGATTCTGCTTATGCCGCTGTGCTCGATGCCAACGCGCGATTTGCCCACCAGGCGTTGCGCGTGCTGGGCATCGGTCAGCGTCGGTTGACGTGCGAGCCGAACGCTTACGATGCGCCCGAACTCGAGCGAGAGTTAGTGTTTTTGGGCCTCGCGGCCATGAAAGATCCCTTGAGGCCGGAAGCAAAAACAGCCGTCAAGGCGTGCCATAAAGCCGGCATTCGAACGGTGATGATCACGGGAGATCACAAGGATACGGCCGTGGCGATCGCGGAAGAGTTGGGGATGCTGAAAGGGTCGGAGCAGGCGCTGACCGGGATGGACCTGGATCGGCTCCCCGACGACGCTTTGGCGAAGCAGGTGGATCAATTTGCGGTCTACGCGCGAGTCTCGGCGGAGAACAAGCTGCGGATCGTCAAGGCCTGGAAGTCGCGCGGCGCCGTGGTCGCGATGACCGGCGACGGCGTGAACGATGCCCCGGCGGTGAAAGCCGCCGATATCGGGGTGGCGATGGGGGTGACGGGAACCGACGTGACCAAAGAAGCTTCCGACATGGTCGTCACGGACGATAACTTCGCCTCGATCGCCGCAGCCGTGGAAGAAGGTCGTGGGATCTTCGACAACATCCGGAAGACGGTCCATTTCTTGTTGTCCTGCAACGTCAGTGAGGTGCTGGTCATGCTCTTCGCCACACTGCTGGGTCTGCCGTTGCCGCTCTTGCCGATCCAAATTCTCTGGATGAATCTGGTGACGGACGGGTTTCCCGCGCTGGCGCTGGCGGTGGATCCAAAGGCGCCGGACTTGATGAACCGCCGTCCGCGAAGGCCCGAGGCCCGGTTGTTGGACGGCGGCAGATTGGCCGTGATCGGCGCAGAGGGCTTGATGCTGAGCATCATCGCATTGGGGGCGTTCACCTACAGTCTGTACGGTCTCTCCCAAGAAGTGGAGCAGGCGAGAACCGTCGCATTTACCGTGCTGGTGATCGTGCAGTTGGTCCACGCCTTCAACTGCAGGAGCGATCGATTGTCGTTGTTCCAGGTGGGCGCGGGGACGAACCGTCCGCTGCTCCTGGCCTTTACGCTCTCGCTTGGAATTCAAGTGACGATTCTCGCCCTCCCGGCCGCCGCGCCGATCTTCAAGATCGCGCCGCTACCGATCGAAGACTGGGTCTTGATGGGTGCCACGGGCATCCTGCCGTTTGTCGCGATTGAAGCAGTCAAGTGGTGGCGACGTCCATGAGCGCCCTGGCGTTCAGCATCCAGTGTGTGGCAGGTGTCGGTGAAAAGGTCAAGCCGTGCGCACGCACGGCTTCCACTTGCGTGAGTCGAGGGGCGTCATGAGCGTCGTCAAGGACTGGTTCGATGTGGCCGGTTATGTTGTGGAAGCGGCCGGCGTGCTGACGATTCTGGCCGGCGCCTTGCTCGCGACAGGGTGGTTCCTAGTCCGGCTTCGGAGCATGACGAAGCTGGAGGCCTATCGGGAGTTCCGTTCCGAGGTCGGTCGATCGATCTTGCTGGGTTGGAGTTTCTGATCGCCGGGGACATCATCCGCACCGTGACGGTGATCCAAACGCTCGAAAGCGTTGGAGTGTTGGTGGTCATCGTCCTCATTCGATCGTTTCTCACGGCCACGCTCGAATTGGAAATCGAATGACGCTGGCCGTGGCAACGGATCGAGACAAAGAGCTGACTCGCGCGGGTGCCTATGATCCACGCAGGGATCTGTGAGGTGGCGACTAATGCGCAGCGGTATTGCTGCCGATCATGCAGGTTTTGCGCTCAAGGGGCAATTGCAGCAGGATCTTCGAGCTTCGGGCCATGAGGTCGTGGATTATGGCGCCCATCGATTAGACCCGGATGACGACTATCTGGATTTTGTGGCTCCGCTTGCGCGGGCGGTCGCGAAGGCCGAGGTCGACCGAGGGGTCGCGATCTGCGGCAGCAGCATCGGTGCATGTATTGCCGCCAATAAGGTAGCGGGCGTCCGTGCCGGACCTTGCTCGGATCACTATTCGGCCCATCAGGGCGTGGAGCACGACGACATGAATATGATCTGCCTCGGCGGACGCGTGGTCGGGTATGTGCTGGCGTGGGAGATGATTCAGACATTCTTAGCTGCTCGATTTATGGGCGAAGAACGGCTTCAACGCCGGCTCACAAAAATACGGGCTCTAGAACAAGGAGAGAGCATGTGAAGGTCCACGGACGTAGTCGCGATGCCGGCACGGCAAGCGCCGTCTTGTTCGCTTAGCAGGAATTACTCAGGATGCGAGTGCGAACAACGATTCTTTTTGTTGCGGTGACTTTCGTCGGCATGTTCGGAACGACACCTGCGACCGCAAGGGATCTCGACATCGACGTCGTGGTGCTCAAGAGTCCTGTGTCGGCCGGGGAAACGGCCGAATTGGTCATTCAGTCTGAGACTGGAGCGATGTGTCTGGGCAGTGCCTGGCCCGAATCGCAGCCGCCGCAGCGCGCTCAACTCTCCGGCAAGACGGTCCACAGAAAGGGTCAAGCCGCCTGGGCTTGGCAGATTCCGAAGGCCGGCGCGGCAGAGAATTGGAAGATCGATCTCCAATGCGCGACGTCGGAGAAAAAAGGAAGGCTCAGCCTCTCATTCGAGGTTCGTTAGACCTGCTGTCGGCTGATCAACGAACTAGGTTTCATGACTCTTCAACCTTGGATAGCACAGTATCGCCTCGTGATCTATTTATGGCTCGCCTGCGGGATTTCGTGGATCATTGGGATTCCTTTGGCGGAGAGTTAGTGAGCGTTGCAATGGGTGTGGCGTGATAGTTGAGGGTGCCTATAGAAGTCGAGATCCCCTTCCCCCTCCCTTATCGGGGCGGATAGCGGAAGGCGACCCTTCAGGATGCCAACTTCTTTTTAATCGTGAGGACGTTGTGTCCCACGGTGCGATGGTAGGACAACTCGTCAAACATGGATCTGACCAAGTGAATACCCAGGCCCCCGATATCACGCTCGTCGTGCGGCAGCGACAGATCCGGTGCCGCCACCGCTAAGGGATTGAAGGGAACACCATCATCCGTAATGGTCAGGATGACGTACTCGCCGCGCACCTCGCCTTCCACCCTAATAGAGTGCTCTTCCGGATCATTGGGGAACCCATACTGCACGACATTGCTCAATAAATCATCCAGCGCCATGTTGAGCGTGGGGAGAAGGGGCTTGGCTCGTTCCCATTGGGCCACATAGTGTTCAAACGCCGTCTGCAGGACTGGAATGGCCATCAACTGGTTGGGCATCGTCTGGCGAAACACCGGAGCAGCCGCATCGGACGGGGCGACACCGTTGTACCGGAGCGCCAACATGGTGATATCATCCGCCTGTGGGGCGTCTCCGGCAAAGGTCTTTACCGCTTGCATGACGTCGCGGATACGATCGACCACGGACCCACTCGTAGACTGGTCGAGCACCGTCTTCAGTCGGTCGTTGCCGAACAGTTCACGCCGGACGTTATCCGCCTCGGTTACCCCATCCGTGTAGAAGAAGAGCTCATCCCCCGGTGCCAATTGAGTCTTGCTCTCCTTGAAGGTGATGCCGGGCATGGGGCCTACCAATGGGCCGTCTTGGGCCTTCAGCCACTCGAACTGCCTTCCCCGTCGCTTCAGGAGAGGGGGAAAATGGCCAGCGTTCGTGGTAAGGAGGGTGCCGTCGTGGAGGTTCAAAATGCCGAGGTATAGAGTCACAAACATACAGTTGTCGTTGTCAGCACTGAGAGCATCATTGACACGGGTGACAATACTCGCGGGCGAGGGATCGTAAGAGGCCAGTGTCTTCAACACAATCTTGGTCATGGCCATGAACAGGGCAGCCGACACTCCCGTCCCTGACACGTCACCGATCGCAAAACAGAGCCGGTGTTGGTCGACCATGAAGAAATCGTAGAGATCCCCCCCGGTCTCTCGTGTTGGCTCAAGGACAGCAAAGAGGTCGAATTCCGTCCGATCCGGGAAGGCCGGGAAGCTGTGTGGGAGCAAACTCATTTGAATATCCCGGCCGACGTTCAGCTCTTCTTCCATACGGGCCTTGGCCGCCTCCACCAGCGTCAATGATTCGGTTAACCGTGAGATCATGTGGTCGAACGTCTCCCCGAGAATTCCAAGTTCATCCTTGCCCCGAACCCTGCTGCGAACCTCGAGGTTACCCGCGGCAACCTGCTCAGCTGCCACAGCAACAGCGCTAATCCTTCGGAGAACCTTCCGATGGGTTAAGAGGCCGAACACGATGAGGAGTCCGCCGAGAAGACTGCCTCCTCCAGCGAACGTACTCACGAGCAAATGTTGAGCGTCGCTTCGGACAGCCTCAAGCGCGTTCGTAGTCCGAGCATCCACTTCGTCCTTGAACTGCCCGATCAGCTCCATAATGGACGCCTTCTCCTTGAAATACTTAGGTTCATGGAGGAGCATTTGTGCCAATTGAAGGTTTCGCGGGCCCTTGAGGGAGTATGTCTTTGTGAGGGGATCATAATAGAGTCCTTGCACAGCGTTGAATGCGCGGTTTTCGATAGATCTCAGGTCCTCAGAGCGCGTCTGTGCCTCTGTAAGGAGATCGAGTTCCTTCTTGCGAAATCCCAACTGGCCCATGCGGCCCCGAATTGAGCGGGTCTCTCCAGTGCTGGTTTCCAGAAGTTGGACGTTCCCACCCATGACTCGATCCCAAAAGGTCCCGTCATATCCCTGTGGACGCGAGAGAGTACCGTTCTGGATCTCCAACACTCTCTGAAAGTACTGCAAAAATTTCGAGTCGCCTGTTTGGGCATACAGTCTCGCGAACCTCGTCAGATCGTTCGACGACTGAACCAATTCGTCGGCCAGGGTGAGCGACTCAGTGCGGCGTTCCTCCACCTCCCCGATCGCGTAGAGTGCGCCTTCAAGTCTTGCTAGCAGGAGCCAGAGCGTGATACCAGCCACCGCGATGGCGAAGATGAGAAACATGGGGAACAGATGATTGAGTCTCATCCGCGTGATCCTTTTTCGCTCTTTCGAGCTTTCGGTCTAATGGGTCCGAGCTGAGAGGGACCGGTTCGCACGGTTCCGCTCTCGGTAAATCGTGATCCTCCGTTTAAGTTTCGACGGGCAAGCAAGTTCGGGGGTGCGTTCGAATGGTCGACGAGTAGGGTGCCGTTGACCTGCCCCCCCATGATGAGGCCACCTAGTGAGAGAGTGTGCGTACATCCGGGCCCCGTGGCCATGACCCCAGTGCACGATATATGTATTCTTGAAAATGGAGATGCCTCTCAGGTTATATGGAGCAACGGATCGTAGAAGGAAGCCTTGAAAGGGGCGAATCGCAAAGCCCATGGGAGCCTCAGAGGGGGGTTGTATTCTAGGAGTGTTGTGGAATGGGTGCAAATTGGAGGTTAATCGGCACACACCCGCCCCCACTGCGCAATGGGTTCCATACTTGAAATGCACCCCACCGGCCAAAGTGGCTTTTGGCAGAATGAGGCTACTTGAAGGCTTTGGATACTCAGGTGTGACGATGCCTATGTCGCAGTGGGCTTGAACGCGATGCCCACTCCGCTAACTGGACAGGTGCCGTGTTGCTTCGCGGAGGTTCGAATCATAACGCCAGCGATTCGAGCGACTCATCACTAACTGCATAGCAAGCTGGATGTGGACCCTTAATCGGAAGATCCACTGGCAATTGATCTTTAGCCCTGCAGGGCTGGTATTCTACCTAGCTCTTGAAGGCAGCCATGGCCTCTTCATCCGTGTTGAACAGGCGAATCAAGGGAGCGAATCCGTAACCCATGCCCGTCTCAATAACCTCTTTTACCATCCCCTTGGATTCAGAAATCATGAGCCCGCCGGTAGCCTTGCCAAGGGCCTTGGACGTCAACAGGAGCACGCGCAACCCCGCACTGGCGATATAGTCGAGCTCTGCTAGGTTTACAACGACCTTTGTTGCCCCCCCATCCAAAATCTTGTTCAACTCCTCTTCGGCTTGCGCAGCCGTCGTGGAAGCTAGACTGCCCTTCATTTTGACGAAAGTGATCCCGGCCTTCTCGTAGGATGTCACCGTCAGCGTGTGTTGGGTACCTTGGTCCATTTTCGCTTTCCTTCCTTTTAGAGGACTTCAATCTTTATCGTGTCCGGCCGGAAATTGGAAGCGGCCCCTCAAATATCTCTTTTCCGATCATCCCTGCAGGAGTAACGACCCTCTACAACAGGGGGGGGTTACATATGCCACAAATTGTGAAGCATTATCAATGACATTATCCAGCTTGGCACAACTGAGAGGAAAACGCATCTCATCTCACAGGTGCCCTTTAGGTACCCTTTGATCGCTGCATGACCACCTTTACCGCGCAACGTCAATGCCATGGAATTCACTCGGGTTACACTTGCTCAGCTGGAGGGAGGGACAGCAGGGGAGACGATGTGCAAGTTGCTGAAGAACAAAATGAAAAGTTGGTGCCCCCGACACGAATTGAACGTGCGACCTACGGTTTAGGAAAGCGTTTTGGTTACCCTCCTCCAGCCTACTCAGGCTCATTAG
>JBQTHY010000091.1:0-22322 GCA_052389395.1 Nitrospiraceae bacterium
TGCTGGGCAAAATCGGGGATGTGCGGGCGGTGGTGCCGTTGATGAGGCGGCTTGAGTGTGACAAGGATACAGGGGTGAAAGAGCTGGCGATCAAAGCGTTGGGGTTAATCGGTGATGCCCGTCCGACCCGGTTGTATCTAGAAGCGATTCCGATCCGGCCGCTTCGTGTGTACGCGATGGAAGCGTTGGCCAAGATCAAGGACGTCGAGGTATTACGGCCGCACAAGGAACTCTTTGACCGGTTGCGGACCGATCGCGACGGGCTCGTCGCCTATAATGCCGGTTTGATTGCCGACAAGCTTGAAGCCTTGTCCGTGGCACAGGGAGCGGGCCGGGAAGGGAACTAAGAGGATGAGTAACGAGATGGAATCCAAGCGGGTTGATCATCTCATTGCAGCATTGCGGGACGAGAACGAAGCCCTGCGCGACCATGCGATCGCGAGTCTCGGCCAGACTGGCCCTGGTGCGATTCCCCGCTTGATCGGTCTGATGGCCGATGAAGATGCGGTGATTCGGGAAGCCGCGACCAGCGCAATCGTTCGGATCGGCCCGTCGGCCGTGGAGCACTTGGTCGAAGCCCTGCATGACGATGAATGGGCGATCCGTGAACAGGCGGCGTCGGCGCTCGGTAAGCTCAGAGATCAGCGCGCGGTCGAACCGTTAGTTACGGCGCTCAAAGACAAGGATGGAGCCGTGCGGACAGCGGCGGTCTGGGCGCTGGAGCGGATCGGCGATCCGCGAGCGGTTCCCGGAGTGATCGAGGCACTCGCAGACGGTACCCTCATAGAGGATGTTGCCCGGGTGCTCAAGAAAATTGGGGATGCCAGGGCTGTTGAAGCGCTGATCGATGGGCTCTTGGGCAACAACTGGATGGTGCGCCGACATGCGGCGGATGCATTGGGGAAAATCGGCGACCCACGTGGGATCAGCCCGTTGATCGAGTCGCTCAAAGATGAAGACTGGCTCGTCCGGCGTAATGCAGCCGAATCGCTCGCTCGGCTCCACGCGAAAGAGGCGATTCAGCCGTTGCTGCCGCTGCTGGAAGATGAGAATACGATGGTGCAGGAAACGGTTGAAAGCGTGTTGGCGAGTCTCGGATGGAAACCGGAAGCATAACGATCCACCTCCCATAAAGGATACTTGTCATGGCAGATGAAGCGCCGGCGAAGTTGATTCAGATCGGTCCCAAGGGTGGAGAGAAGAAGGACGGCTTCAATCTCGTCACGGAACGCGTGGTGGCGGTCAATCCGGAGGTCAAACGGATCGAAGTCGAGCTCCTGGCTTACGAAGGAAAGACCGTGGTCCTGGAGGTGGCAGAGGAGGCCCTGGATGATCTTAAGAAACTCAAGGTCGGCGATGGCGCAACGATCCGCGTCGTCGAGGAAGGTGGCAAACGAGTCGCGAAGAGCTTCCGCATTCGCGCCAAAGATCCCAATGCGGCGAAGGCTGATGCGATGCTGCTGGACCTCAAGGACCCGCACTGGTTGAACCGGAAGTACGCCGCGGAAGTGCTGGGCGAACTCAAAGATCAGCGGGCCGTGGAGCCGCTCGTCGGGGCGCTGAGCGACGAAGTCGGCGATGTGCGGCAGCGGGCGTACGATTCACTGATCAAGCTCGGAGGTGTATCTGCCCCGTCCCTGATTCCGTTACTCGTCTCGGAGGAGGACGAGATCCGTCAGTCTGCGACGGAAATTCTCCGGAAGATCGGCAAGCCGGCCGTAGAACCTCTGGCCATGGCCTTAGCCGACGCAGATGATCGGTTGAAGACACGAATTTTGAAAGTCTTGGACCGAATGGGCTATAAGCCGAAGGCGACAAACGAGGCGCCAGTCGAGTTGCCCAGGCTGACCTAGGAGCGGTCACCGGTGACGTCTCAGGCTGGTTGAGATCCCTTGCTAGGTCGGCCAACAGAGAAATGTTGGAACCCCAATCGGGCTATCCGCTGCGGGTCATAGATATTGCGTAGGTCGAACAGGATGGGTTTCCGCATGAGAGTCTTGAGCCTGGCAAAGTCGAGATTGCGGAACTGGTTCCACTCCGTCACAATCACCAACGCTTCAGCCCCTTCAGCCGCATCATAGGCATCGCGACAAGGAGTTAGCCCCTGTAAGATTCGACACGAGTCTTCAAGCGCAACGGGGTCAAAGACCCGAACGGTGGCCCCCTCATCCATCAATGCCTGGGCGATGGAGAGGGCTGGAGCTTCCCGCAGATCGTTAGTATTGGGTTTGAACGACACCCCCAGCATGGCTAAGGTCTTTCCTCGCAGCGACCCGACGGCGCCACGAATTTTTGCTACCATCCGCACCCGTTGCTGCGCGTTGACCTGCGAGGCTGCTTGGGCGATCTGCATGGGAGAGCCAAGTTTCTCTCCCATCCGAGTGAGAGCAGCCAGGTCCTTTGGAAAACAAGATCCGCCGAATCCCGGTCCAGCGTGGAGAAATTTTGAGCCGATCCGGTTGTCCAGTCCCATCCCTTTTGCCACCAACTGGACATTCGCCCCTACCTCCTCGCACAGATTCGCAATTTCGTTGATGAAGGAAATCTTCGTGGCAAGGAAAGCATTCGATGCGTACTTGATGAGCTCGGCGGTAGGGATGTCTGTGACCACAAAGGGAGTCTCGATGAGGTACAAGGGACGATAGAGGTCTTTCATGATCGCCACGGCTTGCTCACTGTCTGTGCCGAGGACGACGCGATTGGGCCGTAGGAAGTCCTCAATGGCAGACCCTTCGCGCAAGAATTCTGGATTCGCGACGATGTCGAACCCAAAGACATCGGTTTGATGCTCCTTGATCACACTTCGCAGCGTCTCCCCGGTTCCGACGGGAACCGTGGATTTCGTCACGATGACTTTGTAGCCCTTCATATTGCGAGCGATCCCGCGGCCAACTTCTTCGACATACGAAAGATCGGCAGACCCGTCTCCACGAGGGGGGGTCCCGACCGCGATGAAAATCACCAGGGCTTGATCCACCGCTTTGGCAATATCGGTCGTGAAAGCGAGTCTGTTTTCCCACAGTCCTTTGGCGACCAACTCTTTGATGCCCGGCTCATAGAAGGGGACTTCTCCTTTTTCCAGTGAGGCGATCCGCCGTGCGTCGCTGTCCATACAAATGACGTTGACGCCGAATTCGGCGAAGCAGGCCCCAGTGACAAGGCCCACATAGCCGGTTCCGATGACGCTGATATGCATGAGCTGGTCTCCTTTGAGTGAACTACGGCTGGGCGAAGTATAGCAATGCAGGTTGGGGCGAGCAATGAAATCTCGCGTTCATTCTCTCAGCGGCGTCCCAACTGGTCCTTCCGTTGACTCTTGAAAAAAGCGCTGCGTAGAATCCGGCGCCCTTTGCCGTTTCATCCATGGCCATTGAATCTCCACGCATCTCTCGCTGGTTCCTGCTTGTCACCGCTCTTCTGGCTGGAGCGGTGGTCATGGCGCTCGAAATCCTCGGGAGTCGCCTGCTCGCACCAGTGTTTGGAAACTCGTTGTTTGTGTGGGGCGCGTTGATCGGCGTGATCCTGGCTGCCATGAGCAGTGGTTATGCGTTTGGCGGCAGGATCTCCGACCGCTATCCATGCGGAGCGGTCCTCGCCGGCCTGTTGCTCTTTTCGGGCGGCTGGACCTTTCTTGTTGCATGGGTCAACCAACCCATCCTGTTCGAGATTGAGAAGCTTGTGCAGGATCCTCGATGGGGCCCCTGTCTCGCGGCAACCGTCCTCCTCGCGCCCCCCACTTTTGGACTCAGCGGCGTGTTGCCGCCGCTGTTGCGTCTGGCGGTGGCAGACATGGATCATCTCGGCCGCCACACGGGGCGCATGATTGCGCTCTCGACCGTCGGCAGTTTGGTGGGTACCTGGGGAACCGCTTTCTATCTCTTATCATGGATCGGCAGTCAAGCCCTCGTGGCGTGGCTAGGGGGAATCCAAGTTGGGCTCGGTCTTGTATGGCTCTCGAAAGGAGTTCCCGCTCGGCCCTTCCTGCTGTTCCTGGCGCTGGCCTCTTCCTTGGCGTTGGGCACAATGGCGCTGCATCCCCTCCAGCGATTGGATGTCCCAGTGTATCAAGAGGATAGCCCCTATCAGCAGGTTCGCATTCGTGACGATCAACTCTTTCGTTATTTGGTGCTAGACCGAACCTTTCATGCCGTGATGTGGAAATCCGACCCCATCCCGCTCTTTCTTCCTTACAGCCAGTTGATGGTGGCGTCACTGGCATGGGCGTCCGAGCCAAGGCGCGGGCTCATCCTCGGCCATGGAGGCGGGTCAATGGCGAAATGGCTGGCGCAGTACTGGCCGACGCTCGAGCTCGACGTGGTGGAGTTCGACCCGACCGTCGTACGCATGGCTGAAGAATATTTCGTCTATCATCCTCCTCCCAACCACCAGGTGTCGGTGAAAGACGGCCGGGCCTTTCTGAGGGGGACGAATCGAACCTACGACGTGATCTGGGTCGATGCGTTCACGCGACACATGATTCCGTTCCATCTGACGACCGTCGAGTTCTTCTCGACCCTGCGTACGCACTTGAATCCCGATGGTGTGGTCGCAGTCAACCTGGCATCGTCCGGCGAGGAAGGAGACCTGGCTCGGGCAGCAGCGGTGGTCCAAACTATGAAACGAATCTTCCCGGTCGTGGAAACCTTTGCCGTAAAGGGCCCGTGGAAGGCCGGGCAGACGAAAGCCGAGAACCTCATTTTCTTCGGCGGTCGTCCGATCGAAACGGGCTTTCCAGATTACTTCGTTGCGCAGGTGACGGAGATGGCGAGGAATCGGCAATTACCGATGGAGACGATCGCCCTGCTGAACTTTCGTCGGCCCGAGCCGTGGCCGCCAGGGGTTGAGTTGAGCGACGACTTCGCCCCCTATGATCTCTTGATCGGACGAGATGGACCCGGCGTCCAGCCAGACTAGGCTCCTCTGTCCCCACTTCTCTTGCTGAATCTGTTCTTGATCTTGGTACGACCAATAGGTACAGTAAGCGTATTATTCGTCGTACAAGGAATGAGCTATGCCAAGGGTAAGGCTGTCCGAAGACCTCACGCCAATCAGTGATTTCCGGATTCGGAGCGCGGAGCTCGTCGCTAAAGTGCGCAGGACGAAACGGCCTATCGTTCTGACCCAGCGGGGTCGATCCGCTGCCGTGCTGGAAGATATCCATGAGTACGAGCGGCGGACCGAGCGACTGGAGCTGCTAGAGGCGCTCGTCGCCGGCCTGCGGGCGGCTGAGCGGGGCGAGGTGGTCTCCCATGCCAAGGCCATGGCTGAGCTGGACAAAGTCCTGAATGGCTAGGCGCACTCCGCTTGTCTGGACCCAGCCAGCGCTCGACAGTCTCCTTGAGATCGTTCGACATATCCAGACGGACAATCCCACCGCTGCTCATCGGTTCGCAGAGCAGATTAAGAGGAAAGTCTCGCGTCTCGCGCACTTTCCTGATTCTGGGCGGATCGTTCCGGAATGCCCAGGCAGCGGACTGCGGGAGATGATCGTCGGCAACTATCGGATCATCTACTGGGTCGCCGCGCGACCACCCAGGGTGGAGATTCTCACCGTGCGCCATGGGGCTCGCCTGCTGCCGGAGGCACCTAAGTCCGCCTAGCCTGGCTGACGGCTGATCGCTCCTGTATTGAGCCCTTAGGGGGAGTCAAGGGTTCCTTCTTCAGTGGTGTGCGCCAACTCAGAACCGGAGCGACTTCCGATCAATTCCGATTCAATTTCTGACCGGATACATCTAGCGTTCCGCCCCTCGCCTCGGCAACTTCGACGGGCCGCGCTCACGGGTTTCGATTGGCCGAGCCCTAACCTTGCATTCAGCCGACGGGTGGGCTTACGATCAGCCGCCATATGAATTAGCATTCAGCCGACGCAGGAACTTGCATTCAGCCGCCCGGCGGCGCTATCCTCCAGAGCATGCCCCGCGCGGCCAAGCCATTCCCCCGGCACCTTGTGCCTCGCCTCCGCGAGGCGCTCGCTGACACCCCGGCCGTCCTGATCCATGGTCCGCGGCAGAGCGGCAAGACGACGCTGGCCCGCGCCGTCGGGGAGCCGCGTGGGTACCGGTACGTGTCCTTCGACGAGGAAGCTCTCGCCGGCGCTGCGAGAAACGACCCGGTGGGATTCGTGGATTCGCTGCCGCCGAAGGTTATCCTCGACGAGGTGCAGCGCGTCCCGGAGATCTTCACGTCGCTCAAGGCCGCCATCGACCGGCGCAGAACGCCGGGACGCTTCATCCTGACCGGCTCTGCCCACATCCTGTTCGTCCCCAGCCTGGCCGATTCGCTCGCCGGACGGATGGGCGTTCTGAGGCTCCATCCCCTTGCCCAAGGTGAGATCGAGGATACGCGGCCGCGTTTCCTTGACGCGCTGTTTCGCGGTCAGTTCCGTTCGCGGATCGCCGAGCGCCTCGGCGGTGGCCTCACCGAGCGTATCGCCGCCGGCGGATATCCTGCTGCCTTGGCGCGCCGGTCCGGCACGCGGCGCCGCGCCTGGTACCGTGACTACGTCGAAGCGCAGATTCAGCGCGACGTGCGCGACCTGGCGCGCATCCGTTCGCTCGACGCGTTGCCCAAGCTGCTCGCCCTCGCGGCATCCCAGACCGCCCGGCTTATCAACGTTGCCGACCTCTCGGCGCCCTTCGAGCTGACGCGACAGACGATCCACGAATACGTGACGCTGCTCGAGCGCGTGTTCCTGGTCGAGCGGCTGCCGTCATGGCATGTGAACCGCGTGAGCAGGCTGGTCAAGCGACCCAAGCTGCACATGGGAGATACGGGGGTCGCCTGCGCGCTTCTGGGCCTCGATGCCGCAGCGCTCGACAAGGACAGGGAGTCGCTAGGCGCGATGCTGGAGACCTTCGTGCTGCAGGAGTTGCGGCGCCAGGCAAGCTGGCGTCCGGAGCCGATCGAGTTCTTCCACTTTCGTGACCGCGACGACTTCGAGGTGGACATCGTGTTGGAGCAGGGGCACCTGGCGGTCGCCGGCGTGGAGGTGAAGGCCGCGGCAACAGTCGGCGATGCCGACTTCCGCGGCCTTCGCAAGCTGCGCGACGTTGCCGGGAAGCGTTTCGTCGCGGGGGTCGTTCTCTACGACGGTCGCGCGGCCGGCAGGTTCGGCGATGGACTGTATGCGGTGCCGATCCGCGCCTTGTGGGAGCCGTCATGACAGACCGCGGTATCACTGAGTCTTCCGTTGGCAGGAAGAAAATGGACCGGGAGTCTTTTTATCCTGCGTGCTCGGCCTGCGATACCTCGACCCCTCGACCCCGTTCGGGGTCGGGTGGGAACAGGGACAGTCCCCGGCCTCAGAAGGCTAAGACGGGCGCGGGCCTATATCAGGGCACGGTCTTCTTGGGGAGATCACGATCGCAAATCTCCCGACACATGGGAAGCGTGCATAGGGACCGGGAAGGCTTTTCCCGCATTTAAGAGAGGGCCGTCACTTGACGGAGTCTTTCAGACCCCACTCCCGTAACGCACGCTCGTTCACCGCACGTAGGAATCGGGGCCGCAGCACCAGGTCAAAGACTTCCTCCTTGCCTGGACAGAGACGCAGGATCTCGCTCCGCGCATGGTCAATGACGCTCAACGATTCCATGCGGCTCAGTGGAATCCTAGCCAACAGAAAAAGGGTCACGTCCGCGATCCGGCGGACCCGGTCCACGCGCTGCTGTTCCTCTTGAAGTTCCGTTCGATCCATGCGGAGCGGCTACCTGTGGCCTGCCATGCAAGAAAGCAACGGTGCCGGAAGTCTTTTTACTTCAACGTATACCCGTAGAGCCACCGGGACGTCGTCTTGCCTCTATTTCTGACGCTATGCAGCACACCGGCCGGGATCAGTATTTCCTCGCCAACAGCCGATCGGAGAACCCTGCCACCCAGTTCAAACTCCACGTTGCCCTCGAGGACCATCACGAGTTCATCCACGGCGTGGGTGTAATCCTCCCAGACCTGACCCGGGGGATCGGTCCAGACATCGCAGCTGAAGCCCCGGGAGCGCCAGCTTCGTCTTGTTTCGTCAAGGTTCACCATCGTGAATGTGGACCCGTCGAGGCCCGGTTCGTCATCAGGCGGCAATACGGCTCGAGTCAACCTTGATGTCGCTGATGGTGATCGAGCGGCCCGCTTGCAGTTCCTGCACCGACGGAATCTTCTCCGATTTAACGCCGACATCCAGCAGAGAGCGCCGCATCCCGTCGTAACCGGAAAAGCTGCGCGACCGCCGCACCGCCGTCCCCTTCTCCTTCGGATCGAAGCTCACGTCGAAACGACCGTCCTCCTGCTTCCGCACGGTGAATTTCCCTTCGACTTCCATCGGTTCACCTCCTTGCCAGGAGGCTATCTCACTAGCGCGGAGAGAGGAAGATTTCAAGAGGGCCGAGGAAGTTGCGGAGTCACAAGAGGATGAAGGGCCGAACGGTACACCTAGGCGAAGCGATTAGAGAAGGAAAGAATGTGCCGGGTCACCCGAAGACGACACACTCGAGGGGATTATCCGCTGGCTTCGATCACGATTACCACAAAATGAGTCCAGCGGCACCCACGAAGTGCGGAGATAACACGTGCGGGTTGAAGACTCTATCCGGCGGCGACGCCCGCGGGAGCAAATGCGAAGATCCAATCCACTGGAGGTTGTTATCCGCGGGCATGATTATCGATAAACCGATAAAAAGCCCGCGGCTCAACCGAAGGTTGGTGTGGTGGAGGCGCCGGGAGTTGAACCCGGGTCCGAAGATCTTCAGCTCACCGGTTCTACATGTGTAGCCGATCGTTTTGGTTTCGCCACCGCCCACGCCCATCGGCTGGCTTAGAACGGCCGCTAGCCCAGAGTGTTCTCGTCCTCAGCCGCTGAGCACCAGCCTTGGACCAGCCCGCTGCATCGCGCCGTTCCACCCCCGCGGGCCTCAGATGGAACGACGTCACAGCTTAATTAAGCTGCGAGTGCCAGTTCTTGGTTGGCAGTTGCATTTTCCCGGAGGTTTACGAGTCCCCGAGAGCTCGACATGCCCCGATGGCCTCACTATCCCCGTCGAAACCGGTCGCCCCCTTTGTTCAGGTTGTTGAAAACGACCGCCAGCTGCGTTCTCGCATCGCTCAACGCCTCAACGTACTGGGCAGTACGCCTCGGCATCTCGCTTGCTGTGGCCTTGCCGGACGGTCGTTTTGAACAACCTGTCACGGCATTCTCTATTCAGGCACCACGTCCACTTCGGCCTTGCCAGAAGACCTTTTTGAACATCCTTAAGATCTCCAGCTTGGCTACCTACCATACGCCATCAGCCATCTGCTCTTGTACAGATGCTCATCATACCGCACAGGTCAAGGGGATGCTAGCTGTTCAATATCCTGTTATGCACTCTTAAACCTCGTGACCTTGGCAAACACAATCGCCGCGAAGGGGAGGGCAAGGCCCAAAACTAATTGCGCAATGAGGAGCGAGCCGAGTTGGCTGTAGTCTGCGGGCGTTTGAATGGCGGCGGAGGCATGATCGCGCACTTCTCTCATGACGACGAAGATGTCGTTCAGGTACTTCGTCCCGAGTTGGCTCAGCGACAACGCCAAGTTCGTGAACGAGGCCATCACGGCGAAGAAGGTGGCTTTCAGATTCGCGGGCGCGCTGTTCGCAATCCAGGCGAGCATGGGAATCATCGAGATCTGTCCGAGCGGGGATTCCAGCGCCGTATCGATCAAAGCAATGAACCGTGCGTCGACCACACCTCCGGTCATTTTCGCCGTCCATTCGTGCAACCCGTAAAACATGCTCACGATCGGGAGCGCGAGAATCGTCCCGACAACGGTGAGAAATCCCACGACGTAGGCGATGGACCGTTCGGCCATGAATCGTCGAAAGATGAACATGCCCGCCAGAGTCAGCGTGCTGCCGATCAACGAGAGCATGGAAAGAAACTGCTGATCGAACTTCAGTTGGTCGATCATCCACCAGGTGGTTCCAGGCCCGGTCCCTGGGATTGCCCGAAAGATGAAGATGACGATAGCTGTGCCGACGAGGGTGAATCGCTTGTCTGATTCCAATTCTCGCACGAGCTTTGTCATCAGGAATAGAACGATGGCCATCGAGCCGATGAAGACGATCTCCTCGCTATAAGGAAAGCCGCCCAAGCCGACAGACAATGTGAACAGCACGAAGGCGAGACTCCCCCCGAGAATCCACCAGTTGGGGTTCGTGGGCTCATGTGCTTCATTACGCACATTCACCATCTGGGCTGCTTGCTCAGGTGAGAAGCCTTGCTGGAGCAGGCGACTTTTTTGTTGCCGCTGCAGCATCCAGGCCATTCCAACACCGAGGACTGAGACGAACGGGATCACCAGCGCCATCAGATAGACCTGTTTGTACAGGCGAACAATCGCCGCCTGTGGAAGACCTTCGACGCCGGTGAACACATACACGTTGATTAACGCCACGATGATGCCGCCGCCGACGATCGCCACGCGACCGAGCGTCTGCATCGTGGTGTGCATCAGCTTGCGTGTCTGCTCATCAAACGGCTGACCGCGCTCATCGACACGAGGGACTGCCTCAACCGTCATCGCGTCGGCGACGGCATCCTGAATCACATAGCCGATCGGCGAAAGGAGCACGCTCAGGACGTACCAGACTTCCGCCGGCATCATCGCAGTCATTGCCTCTCTGTTGCCGATCAACGCCGCCATGATGCCAAGACTGACAGCCAGAAGCATCGCCCCCAGCCCTACCAGCCAACTCTTCCACCGCCACAGGAGATCGACCGTATGGCCGATAGGCATCTTCAGCGCCCAGGGAATGCCGGCCCAAAATCCGAGGGCAGCGAGGAACGAGGCGGAAAGGCCCAGGTAGTCCTTGACGAAGAAGGTGCCGACAATGCCGGTGAGGCCGGAGATACCGTACGCCATGTAGACCATCAGCGGCGGCAGGTAAGAGAAGCGCATCTCGCGCCCCAGGGCCAATATATTACGATCGATCCAATTGAACGGCTTTCTTGTCACAGGATGATAGCGGCGTGTTGCGAAGTCGGATCAGACAGATTCTTCCTACATGACAACGCCACCGCCGGCATGAATGTTCTGCCCGGTCAGCCAGCAGGCCTCTTCGCTCACAATGAAGGCCACCACGTCGGCAAAATCCTTGGGGAGACCGATCCGCTTCAAGGGCGACATCTGAATGCCGATCTGCCGAAACGGCTCCGTCATCATCGCGGTTTCGGTAAACCCCGGCGAGACGGTATTCACTGTAATCCCTCGTGGGGCCAGCTCGTGGGCCAGGCCCTTGGTATATTGTTCAAGCGCGCCCTTGCTGCCGAGATAGGCCGTGGCGCCGGGGAAACTCATATGGGTCCCATCGGTGGAAATGTTCACGATGCGTCCGGCATCCTTGAGCACGCTCGCCGCTTCCTGCATGGCAAAATAGGGCCCCTTGGCATTTACCGCCATGATGTGGTCGAAGTCCTCTTCGGTCGTGTCCCCAAGGGCCTTTGGCATGAATATGCCGGCGTTGTTCACCAGAATATCCAGGCGGCCGAATTGCTTGACTGTCTCACCCACCAACCGCCGCGCTTCCGCTACCTGACTCATATCGGCTTGGAACACCACCGCTTTCCCGCCCTTGGCTTGAATGCCTGTCACCACCTGCTGCGCTTGGTCGGCGCTCTTGGCGTAATTCACCACCACGATGGCCCCATCGTCAGCCAACCGTTCCGCGATCGCCCGACCGATTCCGCTCGATGCACCGGTCACAATCGCCACTTTTCCGCTGAGTGACGTCATAGGCTCCTCTCTCCTCAATCAAGTACGTTGCAGGTAGCTACATGGTACGCGGCAAAGGGAAATAGCGCCTCCAGGGCTTAGAGGTGAATAAGTGAGTGCTACGGGGGCTGGATGTTCGCTCAGGACACCGGAAGGTTCCGGCGGTCCAGCATGGCTTTCAGCCGGTCCCGCATCTCTTCTACGGGCAACTTCACACGATCCCCATGCCCGGCGAGGACCCATTCAAATCGATAGGAGAGCAGTTTTTCGAGAGATGCCATCAACACCTTAAACCGCCACACAAGCCGCTGTGGAGCCTCAAATGATTGCATGTTCTGGTTCCACCACAGATGGTCTCCCGTGAAGAGGAATTTCTCCTTGTAGTGCAGCGCCATGCTGCCAGGCGTATGGCCTGGAACGGGGATTGCTTGAAAGCCCTCAGTGAGAGGGACGTTTTCGGTCCCCTCCACGATCCATTCAGCTTCGGGGACGGCGTCAGCGTCGGCGCGATGGATGATCCGTGTCGCACCAAAGCGCAGGGCATACTTGTCCGCATCGGCGACGTCGTCTTCGTGCGTGAGAAATATGTACCTCACGCCGCCTCTCCGTTCGAACGCGTCGATCAGGTATTTGATATAGCGCGGGGAATCGACGAGCCAATTGCCGCTCGGATGCTCGATGAAGAAGCTGTTGGCGCCGAAGGATTTCTCCGAATTGAACCCACAGTAGTACACGCTCTCTTCCAGATGAAGCGGGAAACTGGCCATGGCATCTTTCAGCCGCGACTTGTCGCTCTTCTCGGTCCCGATGGAGCCGACCGGGCAGGCGAGCAGCGCCTGATAGGCTTGATGAACCTGCTCGTCACGCTCGGGCTGGCGAGAAACAGCTGAAAACTCACCGATCTCTTCAAAACTGTTCGGTGCCAACTGCCGGCACGTGTCGCAGTTGATGCAGGTGGCATCGACATAGAAGTTGCCGGGGACGTTTGAATCCAGCCGCTTGTTTCGATCAGCCATCAGAGAACCTTTACGTCTTGCTTTGCACGATCGGCCGTTCGCCAGAGATACCAGGCCGCAGCCGTGCGATGGGGCTTCCAACGTTCCCCATATCGTAACACCTCGCTGGGCGTCGTGGTCCAGCCCCGTCGGCTCAGCCGCCTAGCAAATCAATCCTTCGACAATTTCGCCCTTCCAGGACGGGCTTGCTCAGGATTGACGTGCTGAGCCTGTCCCTCGACTTGCCTCGGGACCCTGTGCGTATCGAAGGGGCGAATCAGGCGCCGTCGAAGCGTCAATCGTGACATTAGCGTTTCCTTGGCGTATTCTGAACCTGGCTTTTATCGCGAGGTCTTCCTTGGAATCAACCCGTTATCTGCTGATCGGTGGCGGCCTTGCCTCCAACCAAGCCGCAAAGCAACTTCGTCAGCTCAATGCAGATGCCACGATCACACTGGTCAGCGAGGAGCCCTACGTTCCCTACGACCGCCCTCCCCTCTCCAAGGAGTTCCTGCGGGGAGAGAAAACCACCGACCAACTGCTCTACGATCCCGACTCCTTCTACCAGGACCACAGAATCGACGTTCTCCTAGGAACCGCCGTCCAACATCTTCATCTTGCAGAGAAGAACGTTCGCTTGTCGAATGGCCGCACGCTCCATTTTGAAAAAGCATTGATTGCGACGGGTGGACGACCGATTCACCTCAACGTTCCCGGCACCGATGTCCCCGGCGTGCACTATCTTCGTACCCTGGACGATGCGGCATCCCTCGGTGCTCGTGCGACGCCTGGCTCGAAGGCGGTGGTCGTCGGCGCCGGTTTTATCGGATTGGAAGTCGCGGCCTCCCTCACCCAACGCGGTGTGCATGTCACCGTAATCGAATCGCTACCCCGCATCTGGCCACGCTTCGCCGGTACCGACCTGGCGCAAGTCATTCAAGACTACTGCGCGAAACGGGGCGTGGCCTTCCGGACCAACGAAACCGTCATTGAAATTCATCGGCGCAATCAAGCCTTCTCCGTCGACCTCAAGTCAGGCGCCACCCTACCCTGCAATTTCCTCTGCATCGGCGTCGGCATCGTTCCAAATGTCGAACTCGCGCAACAGGCGGGACTTGTCGTCGAGAATGGCGTCGTCGTGAACGAGTTTCTGCAGACGTCGCACCCGGACATCTATGCCGCTGGCGACGTGGCGAACTACCCCGATCCATTCTTCGGCAAGCGGCGGCGGGTCGAGCACTGGGGCCATGCCGAGTATTGCGGGCAACTTGCCGCACAAAATATGGCCGGCGCGAAGAACCCCTACGATCTGCTTACCTACGTATGGTCCGACATTTTCGACCTGCACCTGGAGTTCGCCGGTGACGAAAGTGAGCACGACCAGGTCCTCACTCGCGGTCGTCTGGAGGATCACTCGTTCATCCTCCTGTATCTCAAGCAGCACGTCCTCCGAGCCTACTTTGCCGTCAACGCCAGCGCCAAAGACTTTCAGCCATTGCAGCGCCTCATCCGAAACCGGAAGGATGTGAGTGGGAAGGCCGCCCACCTACAGAACCCTGCAGTCCCGATCAAGAGCCTGCTGGGCTGAAGATAGTGGTCAGCTCACCAGCGGCGACGACTTCCCCCAGCTCCCCGAAAACACGAACTTCGCCATGACTCCTCGCTCGCGAGGCTTGAGTTCACGATCACGCAAACGGTCGGGCAACGTTGTATGATCGCCTGGATATCCAAGGGCGATCATCGCGACAGGATCATAATCCGGTGGAATGTTGAATTCCGCCCGCGCCTGCCCTACCTCGAATCCGGCCATTTGGTGAGCGACGAGCCCCAAGGCGGTCGCCTGCAGCACGAGATTCTCCGCTGCCATACCTGTGTCGTGCAAAGCGTGTCGATTCTCAGATCCGTCCTCCTCGAATTTCATTGAAGCCACGGACAAGATCAGCACCGGAGCCAGATGAGCCCATCTTCTGTTCCCTTCCACCAGACAGTGGAACAATCGATCGTACTCGGTCCGTTCTTCCTTCGTCGCTACGATGAATCGCCACGGCTGCTCATTATTTGAGGATGGAGCCCAGCGGGCCGCCTCGAAGAGACTCCGCAATTTCTCCGGTTCGACCGTTCGTGCGGCAAAGGCCCGGGGACTCCAGCGTCGTTTGAGTAACTCGTGAATCGGATATTGCGCGTCGGCCGGCTTCTCCATCGTCGAACCTCACCCCTTTCCTTTCTCCTGCAGCAGTTCCCGCTCCGCTTGTACCCACTCGTCAACAATGTTTCCGCCGGTGGCAACGTGCCTTCCCTTGGAATCGTCTCATCCGTTGTTCGGCTACATGGGAGAGCCGTGACTTTCACGAGCCATTTCAGGCGACCAGCCGCCGCCCAAGGCTTTGTAGAGTTGAACGACCGACACCAGATGTAGTCGGCGCGTGCCGGTCAGCGCGAGTTCCGCCTCGAACAGATTCCTCCGTGCGACCAGGACGTCGAGATAATTCGCCAGACCTCCCTTGTAACGGAGCTCCGCTAGTTTGAGGGCCGACTGTAGAGCCGTGACCTGTTGTTGTTGCGCTTCGCTCTGCGTTCGCGCCGTGCGGACGGCTATGAGAGAATCTTCGACCTCGCGGAACGCAATGAGGATGCTCTGCTCATACCGCGCTAGGGCTTGCTTGGCTTGCGCCTCGGCTGCGTCCTGCTGAAACCCGAGCACCTGACTGTTCAGGAGCGGACCGGTGAATCCGGCTCCCGCCGCGCCGAAGGACGCGGGATCGGTAAAGAATTGCGATAACTCGGGACTTGCCGCGCCGACCAAGCCTGTGAGCGTAATCTTTGGAAACCGATCGGCAATCGCTGCGCCGATGCGAGCTGTCGCCGCCGCCAACTGCTGTTCCGACTGCACGAGATCGGGGCGTCGCTGCAACAATTCCGACGGTAACCCCGTCGGCACCTCGGGCGGCACGATCTGTTCACTCAGCGGTCGACCGCGCGTGATCGAGAAGGGTTTTCTCCCGAGGAGGATGCTCAGCTGGTTCTCTGCCTGGACCATCTGCCGTTCCAACTCGGCAGCACGTGCCGCGGCATGGGCCCGCTCGGCCTCGAACTGATCCATGTCCAAGCGGGACGTGAGCCCTTGTTTCAGACGGGCTCGCGAGATGCGGACCGATTCTTCCCACGATTGGAGCGTTCGTTTGGCGATATCGAGCTGGGCGTCGAACTGTAGCAGATTAAAGTAGGCTTCGCCGACCGTGCTGACCAGCTGCAAGATGACCGCCCGACGGTTTTCATCCTTCGAGAGCAGGTCTGCGCGCGCCGCTTCGAAGGAGCGTCTAATCCTCCCAAAGATGTCGATCTCCCAGGACAGATTGCCTAAGAGGTAATAGTTGAACGGGTTGGCAAAGCCCGGAACAAGAAAGGCGGCCTTTCGTCCAAAGGCCGGCGCGTTCCCACTACCGGTGACAACGGGGAAGAAGTCCTGTCTGGAGATAAAGGCGCGGGCCTGAAATTCTTCGACCACCGAGACCGCGTGCTGGAGATCCTTGTTCTCTGTCAGCGCGATCTTGATCAACGACTGCAACTGCTCATCGCGCAACAGATCCCACCAGGGCAAGTTCGCGATCGATGGGGCGTCAGGTGGTCCCTCTGCCATCCTGAAGGCATTGGGCTCTTCCGTCTTGGGCCGTTCGTAGTCCGGTCCCAGCGCGCAACCGGCGACGAGCACGAGCGACAGCAGAGACACACGTACGCGCCACATGTTCAGACCTCCTCCCCCGCCCCGACTGGCTCAGGTTCCTCGAACGACTCGACCGCCTCGTCTTGCCTGGTTGGCGGGGCCGGCCTGCCCGGGATCAACTTCCTCACCACCGTGTAAAAGAGCGGGACGAAGAAGATCGCGAGGAACGTGGCCGCCAGCATGCCCCCGAAGACGCCGGTGCCGATGGATTGCCGGCTGGCCGCCCCCGCGCCCGAGGCGACGACCAGCGGGATGACGCCGCCGATAAACGCCATCGACGTCATCACGATGGGCCGGAACCGGAGCCGTGCCGCTTCCACAGCAGCGCTCATGAGCGGCTGCCCGCTCAGGTAGCGGTGATTGGCGAACTCGACGATCAGGATCGCGTTCTTCGCGGCGAGGCCGATCAGCGTCACCAGACCGATCTGGACGTAGATGTCGTTGGTCATTCCCCGGAGCCAGACCGCGCTGAGTGCCCCGAATACCCCGAACGGCACGGCGAGCATCACAGCGAACGGCACGGCCCAGCTCTCGAACTGGGCAGCCAGAACCAGGGAGACCATGAGCAGGCCGAATCCGAACGCCAGGATCGACTGGCTGCCGGCCTTGGCTTCCTGATAGGAGATCCCGCTCCAGTCCAGCGCGTAGCCCTGCGGGACCAGGACTTCTCGGGCGATGCGCTCAAGGGCCGCCAATGCCTCTCCCGAGCTGTGGCCCGGGGCGGCAGCGCCCAGGCTGAGGACTGTGTTGTACCCGTTGAAGTGCGTAACCGGATCCGGCCCGCTCCGATACTCCATGGTGACCACGGTGTCGAGCGGCACCATATGGACGCCCTGCGGCCCCTGCGCGCGGACGTAGATCTTGTTGATGCCCTCGGGCTTGGAGCGGTACTGCGCCTCAGCTTCGGTCAGCACGCGGTAGACGCGACCGAATTTGATGAAATCGTTGACGTAGAAATTGCCCCAGAAAGCCTGCAATGTGTCGAAGACCTCCGAGATCGGCACCCCGAGCGCCTTGGCCCGTTCCCGATTGATCTCGGCGTAGAGCCGCGGCGAGCTGACGCGGAAGCTCGTGCCGATCGCGCCGATCGCCGGGTCCTGCTGGGCCTTGGCGATGAACTGCTGCGCGACCGCTGCAAACTTCTGGAAATCGCCGCCGCTAGGATCCTGGATCTGAACGGAGAAGCCACCTGTCGCGCCCAGTCCTCGGATCGAGGGAGCGTTGAAGGCCAGGGCCAACGCTTCAGGAATCTTTGCGAACTCGCCAAACGCCGCGCCGATGAGTGACTTGACGTGACCGTCCGGCCCCGGTCGCGTGTCCCAGTGGTTCAATGGGGTGAAGATCGTCGCCGCGTTGCCGCCCCGAGTTCCGAACACGAAGTTCTGCCCGATCAACGCGTCGGTGCTGTGGATCGCGGGAATCCCTAGATAGAAGCGCTCGATCTTCCCGACCACCTCACGAGTGCGCGCTTTGGAGGCTCCTTCCGGCAACTGGACGATCGTAATAAAATAGCCTTGATCCTCCTCAGGCAGGAACCCTTGCGGCAGCGTTCGGATCAGCCCGAGGGAGACGACGATAAGCACCCCGAACACCGAGAGGGCTAGTCCCACCCGGCCGAGGACCCTCCCGACTCCCCCCAGGTACCGGTCCCGCGTCCAGTCGAAGAGGCGGTTGAACGCGGCAAAGAACCGGTTTGGGGAGTCCTGTTGCCCAGGCTCGAACAGCACCGCGGCGAGCGCTGGGCTGAGCGTCAACGCAACCACGCCGGAGATGACGACTGCGATCGCAATCGTGATCGCGAACTGCTGGTAGAGTTGGCCGGTGATACCCCCGAGGAAGCCGACCGGCACGAAAACCGCGCAGAGGACCAGCACGATCGCGATCACGGGCGCCGTCACTTCGCCCATGGCCCGTTTTGCCGCTTCCTTGGAAGAGCAGCACTCCTCGCGCATGTGCCGCGCGACATTTTCTACGACCACGATCGCGTCATCCACGACGATGCCGATCGAAAGCACGAGGCCGAACAGCGTGAGCGTATTGATCGAGAATCCCAGCGCCGCCATGCCGGCGAAGGCGCCGATCAGGGAGACTGGGACGGCGACGGCCGGAATGATCGTGGCGCGCCAGGACTGCAGGAACAGGTACACGACAAGGATGACCAGGACCAGCGCCTCGAACAGCGTCTTGACAACCTCCGTGATCGAGACGTCGATGAACTTCGTCGTGTCGTAGGGGACGTCGTAATGCACCCCCGCCGGGAAGATCTTGCTCAGTTCGGCCATCTCCGCGCGGATCCGTCGGCCCGTGTCCAGCGCGTTGGCGCCTGGAGCCAGGAACGTGATCAGGAAAGTGGTCGGCCGCCCCTTGAACCGGCCTTCGAGGTCGTACGATTGTGCGCCCAGCTCGACCCGCGCAATGTCCTTCAAGCGGACCATCGAGCCGTCGGGCAAGGCGCGCACGATCAACTGTTCGAACTCCGGCACCTCGGTTAGCCGCCCGCGGGTGATGACCGGGATCGTCAGCTCCGTCCCCGGCGGGGCAGGAGCCCGTCCCACCATGCCGGCTGGGAAGTCCCGGTTCTGCTCCCGGATCGTGCTGACGACGTCGGTTGGCGTGAGATTGAGCTGCGCCATGCGGACGGGATCCATGATGATCCGCATGCTGTAGTCTTGATTGCCGAAGACAAAGGCGTCGCCCACACCCTGGAGGCGCTTGACATTGTCCAGCACGCGCAGGATCGCGAAATTGGACAGGAAGAGCTGGTCGTACCGCGGGTCTTGCGATTCGATCGTGATGACCAGGAGCAGGTCGGGCGACGTCTTCCTGATCGAGATGCCGCGCCGGATTACCTCCGGTGGAAGCTGTGGCTCAGCGAGCTTCTCGCGGTTCTGGGTCTGGACGGTCGCGATGTCCACGTCCGTGCCGATCTCGAACGACAGTTTGATCGTCACGTGTCCATCGTTCGTGCTCGTGGAGTCGTAGTACAGCAGGTTATCGATGCCCGGAAGCTGCAGCTCGATCGGCCGCGCCACGGCCTCCGCCGCCACCTCCGCACTCGCGCCGGGATAGTCGGCATCGATCTGTACGGTAGGCGGCGCGATGTCCGGAAACTGGGCGATGGGCAGCGTGAGCATCGCGACCAGTCCGACGACCACGATGATGATGGACAGAACAGCCGAGAAGATCGGCCGTTCGATGAAGAAGTTCACGTTCACGTCGCCGGCTCCTTGCCACCCTCGCGTTCATCGGATGGCTGACCGGGCGACTGCTCTGGCGCTGGTGGCGCGACGCCTTCGCCACTCACCGGCACCGGCCGGACGGGTGCCCCAGGCATGATCCGCTGAATCCCGTCGGCGATGATCTGCTCACCGGGTTGCAGCCCCTCTTCGATCAACCACTGGCTGCCTTGCCAGGTCGTGGCCTTGACCTCGCGCGGCTGCGCGACGTTCCCCTCGCCGACGACGAACACGACCGATCCGGTCGGGCCCTGTTGAACGGCACGCTGGGGGACCAGAATGGCGTCGGTCTTGGTGGCACCCTGGAACCGGACCGTGACGAACTGACCCGGCAGCAGGGCTCGGTCGGGATTCGGGAAGACAATCCGCGCTGGCCGGGACGCGGTCTCGGTCCTGAGCGACGGATCCAGCAAATCGAGGCTGCCCTCGTGCGGATAATCGGATCCATCCTGGAACTTGAGAACGGCTCGGAGCTGGTAAACCCCCGGATGCTGGATCCGCTTCGTCTGGATGTCGCGGCGTCGCTTCAGCAAAAAGCTTTCCGGTGCGTTGACAATCACATACATGGGATCGACCTGATGGATGATCGTGAGCAGGTCCGTTTGGGCGGAGATCAATCGTCCCTCATAAAACCGACTCCGCTCGATAAGTCCGCTGATCGGCGCGATGGTCAGCGTGTTGTCCAGATCAAAGTTGGCCTTGATCAAGTCGCCCTTCGCTGTCTCCAGGGCCGCCTTTGACGCCAAATCTTCAGCCACCGCATCATCGACATCCTTCTGGCTCACCGCCTGCTCGGCCAGAAGCGGCTTGAGACGAGCCAGGTTTTGTTTCGCCTGCACCAGTCGTGCTTCGGCCTGGGCTGCTCTGCCCTTGGCGCTGAGGACAGCAGCCTTAAACGGAACAGGATCGATCTGATAGAGACGGTCTCCTTTCTTCACGTCCCGGCCTTCCTGGAAGAAGCGTTCCTTCAAGATGCCCGTGACTTGAGATCGGATTTCAACCGGCCGAGACGATTCCGCTTGCCCGATAAATTCCGGTTCGTCCGGAACGGTCTGAGCCGTCACGGTGATTACCCCGACCTCAGGGATCGGAGGAGGCGGCGTCGAAGTCGCCTCCTGCTTGCACGCGAGCAAGCCCGCTGATGCCAGGTAGGCGAGGAGAATGACGGGAAGTCCGGCCAATCGGCCACTAGAGATCATGATACTGCCCCTCAGTTAGATAAGCTTTGGATGATGAGATCGACGACTGCTTCGCGACTCGGGCGATTGTACCGACTTCATGGTCGGTACAACAAGGCCAAGCGCCAGCAACACGTTCAGGAGCAAGGGAAACAAGACCGTCATGTACATAATCGACCACGGCATGGGGCCCTCGAATTGCCATCACGTGGACTCTTCCCAATTTCGGTTCGAAAAGTCTTCACTCCCCGGTTTGGTGATCTCATCCACGATGCAACGGTTCAGACAACCGGTTGCCTGCAAGTTGGCGCCTTGCCGCCACAGATCCACGAGGAGCGCCTTGCCTTCTGCATCAATGAAAGTAACGCCGGTCAAGTCGATCACGGTGCAACTCTTTTGATTCACAGACATCTGACGCCAATAGGTATTGAGTTCCTCTACCCAAGGACCTGCCAGCCGCCCTTCAAGTATAAGTGACATGGAGTCCGGCGCTGCATCTCGCTGCCCAGTAATCTTCAGCATTCCCTCTCCCTCTCGCTCATGTGTATCAGCAAAGGCTGTTCCATCGACAGCAACCAGTGTCAAGTTACCTCGCCGGAACTCACATCGTTTCCCAGCAAGCTGCAACTATGCTGGGATTTTCCCCTCCCGAAGGATGGCGTGGAACGCGAGTACTTTTACCACAAGCTCAGGTCTTACCTCCCTCTTCACAGGCCGCTCTTTGCCTGAGGTGTCACAGGAGAGTTTTGGGCGAGACTCTCACCTGCCTATCACGATTCCCGGGCCTGATCTCGCACGCGGCGTCCTCTCACTTCTGGCGTGGATCGAACGTATTCCCAAATTGCAGTCGGCGATTCTGCAGGATGACCTGATCAATGACCTCGCCACATTGCACGCAGCGCCGCGCCAGGAAATCAAGATGACTGGCGCCACCAGTGGAATCGAAGCCCTGCTCGATAACCATAAGCCCCTCGCACCGGAAGCACCTCGCTGCGCCGGTGAGTGGGCTCCACCCTTCGGTATTCTCCCCTTTGAGGTCTTTCGCTGGAACTGTGTCTGCCGTCGCCATTGTCGGCCTCCATGTTTTCACGGTTCAATGGTCCGATATGGCAACTCGCGTTCCAGAAGGGCTCCC
The DNA here is from genome assembly GCA_052389395.1 of Nitrospiraceae bacterium. GTDB lineage: Bacteria > Nitrospirota > Nitrospiria > Nitrospirales > Nitrospiraceae > Nitrospira_D. Next base: position 22,002 of record JBQTHY010000091.1, read on the forward strand.
GGACGACCTGGATCATCGATGTCGCTGAAATTAGAGGAGATTGAGTGACCTAGTAGGAGAATCACTGTCGCAACAAATACGAAATACCGAGGATGATCTGCCGAAGTGACGGCACGGTGCCGAAAGGTCGGCGCGAGCCCAGAATACTGAACGTGATTCGTGAAGCGTCCCTCGACCCCTCGACCTCGCTCGGGATCGTTCCTGAGTATGTCCCTCGGCTATGCTCGGCCCGCGACGAGCTCGGTCGAGTCGGACGGTGAGTTCGTCGAACTGTCGAAGGTTCGAACCGTGAATCGCTTGCGAAATGCGAACGACAAGATA
>JBQTHY010000092.1:0-8789 GCA_052389395.1 Nitrospiraceae bacterium
CGATCTGTTGATTTTTCCGATCAATCATCAGATCAACAGACCATCAGATGCCTTCTATTTCATGAGGAAGATACGCAGCATACCTGAGGCACCATCACGGGACAAGGCAAAGCTGCTTGTCCGGAGGAGTCCTGAGGCGCCTACGGGAGTCTTCGATCTTTCGCGGGTGTCACCTCAAGGAGAGATGTGGCGAGATGTTCTTAATTTCACACGCGCGTCTCGCCAATCGTGGGAACCAGACTGCCTGTAAACCGTTTCCAGGACTGGATTTCCCCCTCGAAAGTGGCATAGACTTTAGGAGGTCCCATTACATAGGTTGTGACTGCAATTCGAACCGTCACATGACGTCCAGACAATCAAGCATCCGGTGACCTTACCGATTTTCCCCGGAGGTGCCCCATGAGGTTCATGCCAATCTTACTCTCGGCGGCAGCGCTTATGGTTTCTCTCACGGTTCCAGCTTTGGCCGACACACCGCCGCCGGCAGTGGAACCGGCAGACATGTGGGAATGTCCGCAGGCGGACGGAAGCTCGATCTACACGAACAAGGAAAAGCCCGGTTGTCAGGCCATGATGCTGAAATCCTTGTCCGTTGTGCCTTCGTTGGACGACATGCCGACAATTCCTCGGCCCATGACTGCCGCCGCGCCTCACTATGAAGTGCCGCCTTACCAAGACCGCACTTCGGCCGTAGGAGGCCGGAACATTCCGGATTGGGCACGGGACTGGTACGCGAGCAATACGTCCTCCGGCTCGGTGCATGCCGAAGTCTGCGGCTTGTATCTGGAATGGCTTACACTCGTCCAGAAAACACGTGGTGGGTTCTGGTTCGGATCGGACCCGTCCTACGGCGGCGACCTCACCGGGCGGAACCAGCGCGGCCCCAGCTACTCGTTCTATGACAATGCGCGATGGATGGCGTTGTCGAGAATATTCGGGACGGGATTCGTGCCCGTGGGCTGCCCGTAAGCTCGTTAAGCGGCCAGGCAGACCTCCTCACTTTTCATCCTTCGCAGTCGGGCTGATTGCTGGAGCGTGCATCAGAGCCGTTTTGTGCTCCGCCGTTGCCGAGCCGAAGCGCTCCCTTCCCTATCGGCTGGAACGGATGCGCGGCGAGGGACGCGCCATAGCGGGCACTGCCAGTGGGCTAGCGTAAAAAGGCGCCGTGGTGCGACGGCATCGCGACGCTTCGGCGCAGCCGTAGAGTCGCACCCGGTTGATAGGAAAGGTTCAGTGGCAATCAATGGCCAGCGCATTATGGCGCAACCAAGCTCGCGCGCCGTTCGTCAGCCGAGACATCCTGCCTCACACCCTGTAGAACTCCCGGTACCACTTCACAAAGCGCGGGATGCCTTCTTCGATCGGGGTAGCCGGTTTGAATCCGACATCCCGTGAGAGGTCCTCGATATCGGCATAAGTGGCCGGCACGTCGCCAGGCTGCAAGGGCAGCATTATCTTTTCCCCCTTCTTTCCGATCGCCTTTTCCAACACCTCGATGAAGTGCAGCAGCTCTACCGGCTTATGGTTGCCGATGTTATAGATACGGGCTGGGGCTGAACTGGTCCCTGGATCAGGCTTGTCCCCCGTCCATGAGGGATTCGCCGTTGCTGGACGATCGAGCGCACGGATGACCCCTTCTGCGACGTCATCGATATAGGTGAAATCACGCTTCATTTTGCCGTTGTTGAACACTTCGATCGGTTTGCCCTCTAAGATCGCCTTCGTAAAGATGAAGAGCGCCATGTCGGGGCGCCACCACGGCCCGTAGACCGTGAAGAACCGAAGCCCGGTGCAGGGAATCCGATAGAGATGCGCGTAACAGTGAGCCATGAGTTCGTTGGCTTTCTTCGTCGCGGCGTAGAGTGAGGCCGGATGGTCGACATTGTCATGGATAGAGAACGGCATGCGGGTATTGCCGCCGTAGACTGAACTGGACGAGGCATAGACGAGATGCTCGATCTTGCAGTTTCGGCACCCCTCGAGAATGTTCATGAAGCCTTCGATGTTGCTCTCAGTGTAGGCGTGGGGATTCACGAGCGAGTGACGCACGCCGGCCTGCGCTGCGAGATGGACCACTCGCCGAATCGGTTCGTCGGCAAAGAGATCCCGCATGCCGCTCCGATTGGCAAGATCGAGCTTGACGAAGCTGAACCCCTTGTGGGGTGTCAGTTCGGCCAGACGCGCCTCCTTGAGTCGGACATCATAGTAGTTATTGACGTTGTCGAGGCCGATGACGCATTCGCCCCGCTCCAACAACCGCTGGGCCACGTGAAACCCGATGAACCCCGCAGCACCCGTGACCAAAATCGGAGACTGTGCCTCGTTCATGTCGACTCCTTGCGAAAGGAAGATTCTCTAGGCCCGTTCCCCTGAATTCATGAATGGCGGATCGCCATGATCCAGTCGATACAGGCTCAAGGGGGACAAGGCATCGCCCGTCAATACAACGTCGACGTGACCCCTGCTGGTCGCTCGATACACATCCAGAGCACGAGCGTAATGATACCGACAACGATGCGGGGCGAGAAGGTCTTTCAATTTTTCAGGGGGCTCCCAATGAGCTGTCAGCAGAGCCGTTCTGGCCGGATTGCGTCGGCTGAACATGAAGGAGAGATGATCAGGATACCATTCGGCCCCGCCGGTCGCGTAGGAGACGAAAAGATTCGCGCGGGCATCGGCACAAATCTCGGCGAGGTAGGCGTTGGTGAGGTAGCCGTTTTCTCCGACATCCAGCCATTTCCCCGGATGTGAGAGCGACGCATAAGCTGCATTGGTCCTGACCTCGAGCAATTGCTGCTGCGAGGCGAGCACCAGGGGGATAGGACCATATTTGTCGACTAACTGCCGAATTACTGCATCCTTGAGCGGCGAACTCCCTTCGTTCGTCGGTCCGCTGTCCGCATGAACCAACACATTGTGCCCCCGATCCGAGATCAAGTAACAGTTGCGGGGCATGTCCAAGTCGCAGGGGTCTTCCCCATAGAACGGAACGGATACCACAGCTCCGCCCTCGAACGGCCAGCTTTCCCCGTGGGCCAGCTCGACAACTCGCTCGAACCCCAATTCACGGAGTAGGGACAAATAGTCGAAGAACAGCTTCTTTCGGTTCAGACGGCTGGGGACGATGATGGGGGTGTCCTTTGGCAGATGCAACAGTGTGCGCGGGTCCACGTGATCATCATGGTCGTGTGTGAGAAACACCGCCGACGGCTTAGGCAGGAGCCCTCCCCACAGAGACGGCGCAGACGATTCGGCATACCAGGGCAACAGCCACGGGTCGAAGAGCAACGCTGTGTCTCGCTGTCGATAGAGCAGGGCCGCGTGACCAAGATGCACAGTGTCTTGATCCTGAACGACCTCGAACCAGTGTCGATGGACGGAGGCCTTTGGAGTAGTGATCAGACAATCATACTGATGCAGCGATTCAACCAGCTTCGTCAGCACTCCCTGCGCGTCAGGCGACGCGGTCAGGACGACAGTTTTGATTTCGCCGCTCTGGTGCGTTCCATCAAGCATACCGAGGACTTTGCCCACCACAGGCCCCAATGGGCGGTGATCGAATCCGATCGGGATCGCTTGGCGCTTGACTGAGTGGTAAATGCGGAGGCCGCCGTTCGTCACTATCGCAGACTTGGTCGGATCGGTCGGAAACTCCCACTCAAACGTGCCGTCCTGCTTGCGACCGCACCGAATGTAGCGGCGGAGGGAGGGACGGGAATTGACCAACTCGGCATAGGCATCTTCGAGCAATCGTTGTCGGTTGGGATCGTCCAGAGGTGCCCGTTTGGATAGGATGTCGCTGATGGCAGTGTCCACACAGCTCATCAATTCGCTGTGGGCGTCGTGCAGTGAAGCGACCACCTCGGGTGCGACCCCTCCGACGAAAGGAAACGGACCCGGCGCTTCGGCACTCTCTAGCTGCACCCATGTCCAAGGAGCCAGGCCAACGTACTGTTCGCGCGGAAAACTGTCCCAGATGCGGCTCATCGTGCGATCAAGTCAGTTTGCTGATCGTCGGTTCGTAGAGCGCCTGAATGACATTGCCGTCCGGATCGGAAAAATAAAACGAATAACTGCCGTCGCGATGTTGGTTCGGCGGCTTGATAATTGTAGAACCGAGTCTGATCGCCTCTAGCTCGACCAGTTGAAACATTCTATCGACCGATTCCGGACTCTCGAGAACCACTCCAAAATGATCCAACAACTGATGCTTTGGTGGTTGGTAGGCAGGCACCTCATTCACGGGGATTTGGTGCAAGGCCAGATTATCCGACCCAGAAGTGAAGTACACATTTTCAGGATCCGGTTCCCACACCACCTTCATTCCCAGAATCTGTTCGTAGAAGACGCGGGAACGCGAAAGATTCGTGACGCGAAGGGCTAAATGTCGCAACCCTCGATGAAGTGGCGGGTTCATCGTTTGCCTCGTTTGTGCTCGTATAGTAGGGGGGCCCTCGCAGCCCAGTCAATTGGAATTCGCCGACCTTAGGGAATGGATTGGCCTTCCTTCTCAGCTTTTCGTCTCCTGCGGTTTGTTCGGTGCTGTGGTACGATATCCGCCGTTCTCGCGATCGCACAAAGGAGTTGGCGACCATGTCCTGTCGAAATCAGTTTCTGGTTCTCTTGGTGTTCATGATTCCGTCGTTCGTGTACGCGGCCGACCAGCCTGTTTCAGAAGAGGGCGCCGGCAAGGATGGCGCCCCGATGGTCTTAGTGTCTGCCGGCCCCTTCCCCATGGGCGTACCGCCCGGTGACCGGGACGGTGGTCGCGATGAATATCCTCGCCACGAGGTATACCTCGATACCTTTTACATCGATAAATATGAGGTGACAAACGGACGGTATCTCGACTTCGTGAAAGCCACCGGATATCGAGTGCCTCAGAATCCAAGGAATCCCACGCGCAACCTATGGGAAGGGGTCGCAATTTCTGAATCGCTTGCCGACCGACCGGTGATCAACGTGGATTGGTACGATGCGGCGGCCTATTGTCAGTGGGCAGGGCGCCGACTCCCGACCGAAGCCGAATGGGAAAAAGCAGCGAAGGGAGCGAACGACTGGCGGTTCCCCTGGGGCAATATCGAGCCCACAGCCAAGCATCTGAATTACAGCCAGCGGTGGGTCGGGGAAAAAACCTTGATGCCGGTGGGGAGTTACGAATCCGGCAAGAGTCCCTACGGCGCCTATGACATGGCAGGCAACGTCTGGGAATGGGTCAACGACTGGTACGACGCTAAGTATTACGAAAAGAGCCCGGCGAAGAATCCTAAAGGTCCCAAGACAGGCACGAAGCGAGTACTCCGAGGTTCGGGATGGCAGAACGAGACCCCGACCGTCCGCATCTTCACCCGCGTAGAAAGCGATCCGACCGTGAGGAACGAATCGACGGGATTCAGATGTGCGATGGATGTCCCCAAGTGACGTGTGACGGGTGAGGCATGACGAGTATGGAGAGCAGGGGATTCGCCGGATTCCGAGTAGTTGCGTTCGAGAGCCGGATGGCTGAGGAGATGGCCGGCCTGATTCGACGCTATGGCGGCCAACCGCTCGTGGCACCGGCTCTGCGCGAGGTGCCGCTCGAAAACAACGCCGAGGCGTTGCAGGCCGGTGAGCGACTGATGGCCGGGCATTTCGAGATGGTCATTCTCCTTACTGGAGTCGGTACCAAGACGATGATGGAGATTCTCCAGACTCGCTACCAGCTGGAGGCCATCAAGACAGCGCTCGCCCGCACCACCTTGGTTGCCCGTGGTCCGAAGCCGGTCGCCGTGTTGAAAGAGTTCGGCCTGACCCCGTCGATCACGGTTCCCGAACCGAATACCTGGAAGGACATTGTGCGGACCCTCGATCAGAGCGGATCGCTCATCGAAGTTCGCATGGCAGTGCAGGAATACGGCGTACCAAACCAGGATCTCCTGGAGGCGTTGCGGCAGCGAGGTGCACACGTGACGCGCGTGCCGGTCTATCGGTGGGCACTGCCGGAAGATACCGGGCCGTTGAAGAACGTGTTACAGGAACTTCTTTCGGGCAATGTGCAGGTGCTGTTGGTGACCAACGCCGCTCAGCTCGATCACGTGATGCAGTTACTGGAGCAAGAAGGAAAGGTCGGGCAGTTCAAGGAGGCTTGCAGGAAGATGGTTCTCGCATCGATCGGTCCCACCGCCAGCGAACGACTCCGCCACTACGGCCTGCCCGTCGACCTCGAACCTTCCCATCCCAAGATGGGGATTTTGGTCAAAGAAGCGTCAGAACGGGCTCAGATGCTTCTCGACCGAAAAAGCTAATGCTTAGTCTCGGATACTTGTCTGTTGTGGCTTCGCTGTTGACGACTCTCCGGAATCCTTGACATCCCGTGCGCAGCGGAAACCCATCCAGTTCATCTTGGTGTTGGGATCAGTGCCGTTGCGTTGCGCGGCCCGCACGCTCGGCGTGCTGTCGATCCAGCCTCCGCCACGGAAGCTCCGCTGCGTTCCCTTTTCCGGTCCCTTGGGATTATGGTCCGGCCCGGTCGCATAGTACTTTGGGTCATACCAATCGGCCACCCACTCGGCGACGTTCCCCGCCATCTGGTACAGGCCGTATGGACTCACCGCATTGTCGTACTTATCCACGGAAATGATCGGTGGATAGAGCAGCAACCGTTCGGGACGATCGCGCACCGGACCTGACAAGCCAGTCCGACCGAAGTTCGACCGGGACAATCCCGCTGGCTGGTTGCCCCAAGGATAAATGCGCCCATCTTCGCCACGCGCGGCTTTTTCCCATTCGGCTTCGGTCGGCAGACGCTTCCCCGCCCATGTGCAGTAGGCATCGGCATCAGCCCACGAAACGTGCATCACCGGATGGTTCGCCATGGTCTCCTGGAAGTTGCCGCCGTCATACTGCCAGTCGATCAGCGGCGGCAGATCCTTGGCGAGGATGAACTTCAGAAATTGCACGGTGGTCACTTCGAACCTGTCGATTTCGTAGGCGTCCAGATAGACCTTCCGCTGGGGAAACTCCGCTGGATACGCGTTGCGGTCTATCTTCTTGTCGCTCCCCATGATGAATGAGCCGGCCGAAATGAGGACCATTTCCTCGTGAGCCGGCAACTTCACCCGCTCGGCGGCAATTCTCTTTCCTTCGGGAGTCCATTCCCGGACCACGTCGGCAACATCCAACGCATGAACCAATCCGCCCATTGCAATCAATCCTGTCAGACCAGCACCCGCGCTGATTCTGAAAATTCGCACGCTACATCCTCCTTGCTATGTTACATGCCAGGCCCCATATGCCTGGGCGTCTCCTGTCTGTCGAAATCTTCCAGTGGTTGAAAGTTCACCGGCAGCTGAAAGAGATAGTCCGAAAGGGACCGCAGCTTGACATGCTGGTACTCCACAATCCAGCTTCCATCTTTCTTCGCGAGCTTCATGGGAAAATGAATGTCGGTCGCCAACCACTGATAATACACCTCTGTTCGTTCGCCCTGTTTCGTGGTGACTTCATAGAGCACCGTGGGATGCCCTTCACGCGTTTCAGTCCCGATCTCCTCCCGTGATACCTCGCCGTCGAGCTTCTCTGTGACCATCAAATCCTGCTCCGCGCTATAGGGCATCGTCTTGAAATGCTTCATGCGCGAAAGCAGCAACCACACGACCTGTTTGTCCTTTCGGACGATGCTGACATTGACCGGTCCCAGGGAGTGATGTTCGATCCGCCACATATCGTCGCGATAGTAGACGACGGCTTTGGCGGTGCGGCCATCGATCTTCGTGACGCGATCGGCTGTAAACTCCAGCGCCCAGCCCGGAAGACCGGCACCATGGACCACTGCAGCGATGAGGAAGGCGACAAGTCGAGACATGGGCCGTCACTCTACCATAGCCGAGGGGGTTGATTTCTAGATTCCCGGATGGTCACAAGGAGAGAACGGCCGCGCCTTGGAAAGCCCCGGCCTTCAGCGCTTGCAGCGCACGGTTGGCCTCTTCAAGGGGAAAGCGAACCGTGTGCGGTTTGATTGGAATGGCTGCAGCCTCGTGCAACAGATCGAGCCCATCCTGCCTGGTATTGGCCGTCACGCTACGGATCACTCGCTCCCCAAACAGCTCGCGATCATAGTTCAGGGAAGGGATCGGTGACATATGGATGCCAGCCAGCGCGAGGGTGCCGCCACGTTCAAGCGCATGTAACGCCGGTGGAACCAATTCGCCGGCCGGTGCGAACATAATCGACCCGTGCAATTTGTCCGGTGGCATGTCGTTCGGCCCACCGACCCAGACGGCTCCCAACCTTCTCGCCAAGTCTTGATGCTCAACCTTGAGCGAACTGACGTAAACCTGGCAGCCCCAGTGGCGCGCGATCTGGATGACAATGTGTGCTGACGCGCCGAATCCATACAAACCAAGGCGCTGGCCCGGCTTGATTCCGCTGAGACGCAACGCACGATAACCGATAATACCAGCGCACAGCAGCGGAGCGGCCTCGTCGTCGGAGAAGACCGGCGGGATCGGATAGGCGAATCGCGCTGGTACGACAGCGTGCTCCGCATACCCTCCATCGACCTGATAGCCGGTGAACTGCGCCTTCGCACAGAGATTTTCTCGCCCGCTCATACAAAATGTGCAACTTCCGCAGGTACCCTGAAGCCAGGCAACCCCCACACGATCCCCTTCTTTGAGGTCAGAGACCATCGAGCCCACCTGTGCGACCGTACCCACCGCCTGGTGTCCTGGGACAAGTGGAAGCTTGATATCTGCAAGTTCCCCCTCCACAACATGCAGGTCCGTGCGGCAGACTCCACAGATGTGAAT
>JBQTHY010000093.1:0-1641 GCA_052389395.1 Nitrospiraceae bacterium
GGGCCCTTTTCCAAACGAGCGACGCCGGAGCGCGGTGGGTAGATTGCACGCTGCCATGCGGAAAGTCCTGTACAAAGCTCATCGATCTCTTGAAGGTTCGATTCACAAGTCAGCAATCAGGATGGCTTGTTGGACAGCGCGAGATCGTCTATCGAACCGGCGACCCAGGATTCTCATGGAGCGTAGGGAAGCCTGTAACCAAGGACTCCATCTTTGGCCTCTCCTTTCCCGATGCCGCTCATGGCTGGGCAGCCGGTGAACAAGGGACGATTCTTTCCATTACGGCGCAGTAGTTATTCGGTGATTTCGTGATTGGTTGATTTGGCGAAGTCTCGCAAATTCACTCAATCACGAGATCACCAAATCGTACTTTCACCCCAGTTCTCCCAGTCGGTACTGGAGAATCCCTATCGCGAGGATCGCTGCCGTTTCGGCCCTGAGGATCTTGGGCCCGAGTGTGGTGGGAATAGCTCCTGCCCCTTCGGCTGACACGACTTCTTCCTCCGTCCAGCCTCCCTCCGGTCCTACAAGCACGAGAATCGATTCCTCAGGCAAAGTAGGGAGTTTGATGCTTGAGAGGGTACCGATCCGGTCACGCCGTTCGGTCAAGATCAGACTGAGCGATCTAGCGGGAGGCAGTGTCACGCACGATACCAATGAACGAGGCCTCGCAATAGTCGGAACTCGCCATTGTTCCGATTGCTGCGCGGCTTCACGGGCAATACGTTGCCAGCGGGCGGTTTGTGCCTCGACGCGATCGGCTTTCAAATGGACAATGCTTTGTCGGCTTTGGATGGGGATAATCGTCTGCACGCCCAATTCAGTCGTCTTCTGAATCAGCCAGTCCATCTTCTCCCCCTTCACAAGGCTCTGTCCAAGTATCAGGGAAGGGGATCGCCGAGGTGGACGAGGGATAATCTCAATCACTCGTCCTGTCATAGACTGCTTCGTAATCGCGGTGATTACCGTGCGATAGCGCCGGTCTTCACCGTCGGTCACGAGGATGGTCTCGCCTACCTCGATGCGCAGGCTGTTTCTGAGATGTCTGAGCAACTCGCCCGTGACGGACACCGTTGGTGGGGTAATGCAGTCAGAGGGAAGAAAAAACACAGGCATGGGGAACTCTGCGGATCAGGACAGATGGACCGGCCTATGCCTACTCAAAAAACGTCTTCATCTTGTCGAAGAACCCGTCCCCGTCGGCTTCCATCGACATGCCGCTTTCTTTTCCAAACTCCATGAGGAGTTCTTTTTGTCTCGAGGTCAGTTTGGTCGGGATCTGAACCTTGATCGTGTAGAGATGATCGCCGGTCGCGCCTCCCTTGAGACTGGGGATGCCGAGTCCCTTGATCCGGAGGATCTTGTCGTGTTGAGTGCCTGGTGGAATCTTGATGACGGCGTTCCCCTTGAGCGTGGGGACTTCCACTTTTCCGCCGAGCACAGCTGTGACGAGGTTGATCGGGACGTCGCATTGGATGTCCAAGCCCTTCCGCTGGAAGATCGGATGGGGCTTGACCGTGATTGCCACGTAGAGGTCGCCTGGGGGACCAGCATTGGCCCCGTGTTCGCCTTCATTGGAGAGACGGAGCCGCATTCCTGTTTCGATGCCGGCGGGAATATGTACGGCAATAGTCCGTTCCT
>JBQTHY010000094.1:0-19118 GCA_052389395.1 Nitrospiraceae bacterium
ATCGGCTGGGCATGTTGCAAACAGACATGGATTGCGTGGTCCGGTTCTTTCTTGATCGTGAGGACTTCTTCTTCGTGATACAGCGTGACGCCGATCTCTTTCATCTGTCGCTGGAGCGCCTCAATAATCTCGGTATCGACGAACTCCAATAGGCGCGGGCGTTTGTCGATAAGGGTGACGGGGACTCCCATGGCAGCGAGGATCGAGGCATACTCTGTCCCGATGACTCCGCCTCCGACGATGACCATGGAGTCGGGAATGCGCTTGAGCCTTAGAAGTCCGTCCGTATCGATGACGGATTCGTCGTCGAAGGGAATGTCGGATGGCCTGGCTGGTTCAGTCCCCACGGCGATAACGATGAAATCCGCCGTATGTTCAATTGAGCCGGTGCTCTGTTGAATGCACAGGCGGTGGGGGTCGAGAAAGCTGGCTGAGCCGGAAATCATATCGATCCGGTTCCGAGCCATCTGATTTTGCACGGTCTGGATTTCGTTCTTGATGATGTGATTGGCGCGAAACGCGAGATCTTCGATGGTGATCGTCTTTTTCAGGCGATATTCGACTCCGTACAGGGAGCGTTGGCGGAATCCCGAGAAATAGAGGACGGCTTCACGGAGGGCTTTGCTGGGAATAGTGCCGGTATTGATACAGACGCCGCCGACCACCGCTTTCCGCTCGATGACGCACACCTTCTTGCTGAGCTTGGCGGCCTGCACCGCGGCCTTTTGGCCGGCAGGTCCTGTTCCTATGACGAGAAGGTCATAATGCGCCATCAGTGCCAGGGAAGGTACAGGCTGAGGTCAAGGTTAAGGATCATATGGGCCTTTTCACCCCTTGACCATAGCCTCAATCTTGACCTTGCGCAAGCTAGCTCGCCGTAATCAACGAGCGGGCGAACTGGAAGGCTTCGTCCATGTCCGGTAGTTGCCCCAGTTCCGGTGTGATTTGAAGATAACGAACGGTGTTATGTTTGTCGACGACTATGACGGCTCTCGCGAGAATATGTGGATCTTTCAGGAACAACCCGTGCGTTTTGCCGAACTCGGCCCCCCGGTAATCGGACAGGAAGGTGACATTGTCAATCTTGGCTTCTTCGGCAAACCGTTTCTGGGCGAAGGGGGTGTCGACGCTCACAGTGATGAGTTCGACCATCTTATCGAGTCCCTTGTTCCTTTCGCTGAGATGATGGGTCTGTTGCTCGCACACCTTGGTGTCGAGCGAAGGGACAATGCTGATGATCCGCACCTTTCCTTCACCTTTGGTGTGGGCGATGTTGACCAGCGAGAGGTCAACTTGCGCCACGTTCACGTCGCGGAGCTGGTCGCCGATTTTGATCCCGTTGCCCGAAAGCATCAGCGGGCTGCCTTGGAACAGGATGCTGTTGCCGTCGCCAGCGACCGCGCTGCCGTCGGCGACGGAGTAGTTCTTGTACATGAAACCGGGGCCAGCCGACCCTCCGGTAGTCTCGCACCCGGCCCATCCAAGCGAGAGACAGAGGGCTGCGCCAATGTACCAATATCCTGTCCGCATCATGTCCTCCTTTGTGGAATCACATACACTATGTTACCAATTAATACATGTGCTTGTCTTCATCCCGTACCACAGGAAGCCCCGTCTGTGAACTCCGTTACGGCTGAATAAACGCGATCAGCACTTGGTTAACCAAATCTGGCTGCTCCCATTGCGGGATGTGACCGGCGTTGGGGATTCGGGTGAATCGCGATCCTTTGATGGTCTGATGGAGTTCTTCGCCCACGGCGATCGGGAACACCCGGTCTTCTTCCCCCCAGATCACCAGCGTCGGGTGCGTGACGGAACCGATGCGCGTGGAGAGTCCCGATTCCCACAGTGGCAGGGTTTCCTTGACAGCCATGAGAGCTTTGATCATTCCAGGGCGCTGACGGTTACGGTTGGATCGCTCGATGACGGCCGGTGTGAGCAGTGCCGGGTCATGCACGATTTCTTTGAGGACGGTCTCGATCATCAATCCGCCGAACAGCCAGTTGCCAAGTGAGACGAGCCAGGACGGGGCGCGAGTCTCTATGGCGCGCTTGAACGATGGGCTGGTGAGTTTCTCCATGACGTGTTGTGGCAACCCGTCGATGAGGACGAGTTTCGAGACACGTGTGGGATGCTCCAACGCCACGCCGATGGCCAGGCCGGCGCCCATGGAATTGCCGACGATCGTGGCCTGCGAGATCTTCACGGCGTCCATGAATCCGACGCAGAAGTCTAGCAACTGGTCTGGTCGATAGTCGATCTCCGGTTTGTCGGACAACCCGGCCCCGGGCAAATCGAACGTGAGGACGCGGAAGTGCTGCGACAGCGCATGCTGCTGATGCTCCCATTGCCACAACGATCCTCCGAAGCCGTGGATCAGGATGACCGGGGAGCCTGTGCCCACATCCAGATAGGCGATCCGCTGGTCGTGGACGAAGACGGTCTTGATGGGAATGCGTTCAAAGGCCTCGAACTGCGTCGGAATCGATGAGGGTGATGTGCAGGCGGTCATGATATGAGACAAGAGGCACAAGGCGAGCAGCAGATTGGGCGGCAGTCTATATGCACCCCGGAGGGTCTGCTGATGGATGGGACTACTCCAATTGGATGACCGTTTCATCCGTTTTCACATTATCCCCTTCGGCGACCAGGATTGCCGTGACTTTTCCGTCGATGGGAGCCGGCACGCGGCTTTCCATCTTCATCGCTTCGATGATCAGAAGGGGATCGCCCGTCTTGACTCGGTCATCCATCGCCACCAGCACCTTGACCACACGGCCCGGCATGGGGGGCGCGACATCGCCCGGCTTCGACGGCTTCGGCCTCTTAGGCTTGGCGCCTGTTCCCATGTCCGGCGCCTCCGGAACCCCGGCGAGGATTTCCTGAATCGGCTCAAGCGAGACTTCTTCCAGCTTGTCGTTGACCCTGATGTAGTAGGGTTTGCGACCTTCGGTTTTGCGACCTGAGCCGGACACTTTCACGTGATACGTCTCGCCGTGTACGGTCACATTAAACTCCACCGGAGCGAGATGCAGTTCATGCGCGACCGCCGGCCCCTTCGGCGCGGTCGTTTCGAGGGGCTCCGGCGTAAGATCTCCCTTGGCTCGCGCTTCAAAGAAGTCTCGGGCGATAGCCGGGAAAATGGCAAAAGACAGGTAGTCCTCGATCTTGTCGGCCGAGGCCGGCGGATTTTTTTTGATGGCCTCCAATTCAGGCTCCAACTGATCGGCGGGGCGCGTCTTGATCGGCTCTTCACTGCCGATCGCGCGGCCCATTACTTCATGATCGACTTGCCCGGGGGCTCGGCCGTAGAGACCAAGAAAGTAGTTTTTTGTTTCAGTGGTGATGACCTTGTAACGTTCCCCGGTTAGAACATTGAGCGTCGCTTGCGTGCCGACGATTTGACTGGTCGGGGTCACGAGCGGGGGGTAGCCCATTTCCTTGCGCACGCGCGGCACTTCATCGAGTACTTCTTTCATCCGATCGAGCGCATTTTGTTCCGTCAATTGGGCTGCCAGGTTCGAGAGCATGCCGCCGGGAATTTGGGATGTGAGAATTTCCACGTCGACGCCGGTAAAGTCGCTTTCGAACTGGCGGTATTTTCGGCGGACCGAGCGGAAGTGTTCGGTGATCGGGAGGAAGGACGCGAGGTCCAACCCCGTGTCGTACGGAGTAGTCCTCAACGCGGCGACCAAGGTTTCCGTCGCCGGATGCGATGTCCCTCCGGCCAACGGGGATACGGCGGTGTCGAGCATGTCGAGCCCGCCGAGTATCGCCATCAGGGAGGTCATCGAGGCCATGCCCGACGTGTAATGGGAATGGAGATGAAGTGGGACCTTGACCGCTGCTTTCAAGCGCCTTATCAGATGATAGGCATCGAGCGGTGCCAAAAGTCCGGCCATGTCTTTGATGCAGAGAGTATCCGCGCCCATGTCTTCAAGTTGCTTGGCCATGGCGACGAAGCGGTCGATGCTATGCACGGGGCTGACGGTGTAGCAGATGGCGGCCTCGGCATGTTTGCCGCTGGCTTTGACTTCGCGCACCGCCCGATCGAGATTCCGTACATCGTTGAGCGCATCGAAGACGCGGAAGACATCGATGCCGTTGGTGGCCGCGCGTTCGATGAATTGTTCCAGCACGTCATCGGCGTAGTGCCGGTAGCCGACGAGGTTTTGTCCTCGGAGCAGCATTTGGAGCTTGGTGTTGGGCATCGCCGCGCGCAGGGCGCGGAGCCGTTCCCATGGATCTTCTTTTAAGAAGCGCAGGCATGTATCGAACGTTGCGCCTCCCCAGACCTCAAGCGACCAATAACCCACGGCGTCGAGCTTCTGGGCGATGGGCAGCATGTCTTCGGTGCGCATGCGCGTGGCGAGGAGCGATTGTTGTCCGTCGCGAAACGCCACGTCGGTGATCAATAGTCGTTTGCCGGGCGCAGGGTGGATCGCGAACTCCTGTGGGCGCCGCTTTTCCCCTCTTGAGGTTTTGATGGCGGGACCAGACGTCCGCTTTTTCGCCGCCTGTCTTTTTCCTGGTGCTCGTTTTGTTGCCATAGTGTGTGACTATCTCGTTGGAATTAATCCACAGGTTGTCCGATTACAGTCCTTCGTAGGCCGCGATGGCGGCAGAGAGCGCCAGGACTAAATCTTCCGGCTGCTCGAATTCGTGGTATGAGAAGAGGTCAGGGTGGGTGTCCAAATAGGACGTATCGAATCGCCCAGCCAGAAAGTCCGGTTCCTGCATGATCGCCTCCATGAAGGGGATCGTGGTTTTCATTCCACGGAGGATATATTCTTCGAGCGAGCGTCTCATACGGCTCACGGTTTCTTCCCACGACCGGCCCCGAACCGTCAGTTTGGCCAAAAGGGCGTCATAGTACGGCGGTACGGGGTAGCCCCTGTAGACAGCGCCGTCAATACGCACGCCGATGCCGCCCGGGGAGAGGTAGGCTGTCACGGTGCCGGTGCAGGGGATAAAACTGTTCTTGGGATCTTCCGCATTGATCCGGCATTGGATCGCATGACCTTGGAGGGTGACGTCCTTCTGCTGAATGTCGAGCGGCTTGCCTGTCGCGATCGTGATCTGGCTCCGCACGATGTCGACCGCCGTGATCTGTTCGGTCACCGTATGCTCGACCTGGAGGCGCGGATTCATCTCGATGAAGTAGAACCGGCCTTCTTGATCGAGCAAAAACTCGACGGTCCCCGCGTTGTCGTAGTTCACCGCCCGTGCGATGGTGGTGGCAGCTTTGCCCATCTCCGCTCGCAGTTTCGGTGTCAGGATCAAGGAGGGGGCAATCTCAATGAGTTTCTGGTGGCGACGCTGGATCGAACAATCGCGTTCGCCCAGGTGGATGATATGGCCGTGGCGGTCTCCTAGGATCTGGAATTCGATATGGTGAGGCCGCTCGATATATTTCTCGATGAAGATGCTGCCGTCGCCGAAGGACGCCTTGGCCTCGCGCGAGGAGACCTCCATGTTCTCGCGCAATTCAGCATCGGACCGCACGACCCGGAGGCCGCGCCCGCCACCTCCCGCACTGGCTTTGATCATGACTGGGTACCCGGCTTTCTTCGCAAAGGCGAGCGCCTCTTTCACGTCGGTAACGTCGCTGTCCGTGCCGGAAACGGTCGGGACCCCGACTGATTTGGCAAGTTCGCGTGCCTTGACCTTGTTCCCCATGAGAGCAATGGCATGGGGCGAAGGCCCGATGAAGGTGATGCGGGAGGCTTGGCAGAGTTCGGCGAACTCGGCGTTTTCCGAAAGGAATCCATATCCGGGATGGATGGCGTCCGCGCCGATCCGTTTGGCCAGATCGACAATCTGCGGGCCGTCCAGGAAGCCCTTTATCGGCCCCGGACCAACCAGGTACGCTTCGTCGGCTTTCTTGACATAAATCCCCGTCGAATCAGCCTCAGAATAGATGGCGGCGGTGGCGATATTGAGTTCGCGGCAGGCGCGGATGATCCGCATGGCAATTTCACCGCGATTGGCGACGAGGATTTTCTTAAACATGTCCCCTGATTTCCTAGACGTTCCCACTGGTTACCCCTTGCAGACCGGCCAAAATGAGGGCGTAAGCTAGCATAAGATCAAAGGTTCTGTCGAGGGAGGGCATGTCAGAAAGGGGGAGGATTAGAATTGGGCTCAGTCTTGCAAGGTTACCTGGCCGGGCAAGCAGTCTTACTTGGAGTGGATCAACAAGGGCTTGGACTGGGCACTGCCGCCGCCGGCTACGATGATCAGAAAGGACATCCCGGCTTTGGCATCCGGAACGGTCGCCTCAATAGTGGAATCGTTCACGAACTTGTAGTTCACCGTGGCCTCCGGGGACGCACTGAAGGTAACGGTATGAAAACACTCTTTCGTGCCGAAATTCTCACCAGAAATCACAACCTTGTCGCCAGGTTTTACATCGTCCGGTTCAACCTTTGCGATCTTCGGTCGTTTGCTGAGGTCACAGACGGGGTCCCGCTCGACCTTTTCCTCGTCGAAGCCCTTGATCGATTCCGTGTTGAAGAGACTGAAACCCGCGCCGTCGACGACGGTGCCTTCCTCAGCTTGGAGCGGCAACGTAGGGGACAAGGCAAGGATGAGCGAAAAAAAGATGATCAATGCGGACCGTGGCGAGGAACGCATGTTGACCTCCGTACTGGAGCTGATAAGTCGAATTGTGCATAGGCATCGGCCAAGGGGTTGGCCTGCTCGAAGGCGTGTGCCAACTGCCTGATGGGTGCTCCCTCAGGTCGATTGCCGCGATGACGAGATTCCCCGCAACCGCAGCGTGAGTCCCGCCTGGAGATGTTAGGCACAAGCTCAGCTCGCCAAACACCTTGGTTGGGAACTGGCGCCATCATGGAACTCTCCGCCCCGTAGAGTGCGGAATGGGAATGGTTCGGCACGGCGGACAAGCGAGGCTGGTGCATACCTACGATCCGGAGCTTGATCTTGCCCCTGTGATGGGGTTCGCGTCAGAGGTTGTATTCGGCGGCGGCACGTTGCGCTTAGCATTGAGCGGCGGTAACTTGGCAAATCGTTCCATGCGCTCCTTGTTCATCGCGGTGGCTTTGATCTCGGCAAATCCTGGTTTATGGTCGCCGACGACCTTGGACGAAAAGGAAGACAGGAGCCTGGTTGCCAGTTTGGCGTGGCAATAGGGGCATTCCGTGTCTTCGACTCTGGCATGTAGGGACTGGGTGGCTTCAAACTCTTTGGAGCATTGTTCGCAACGGTACTCGTAAAGAGGCATGGCCTGATTCCCTTTCTTTCCGCCTGGATCGTGGTCAGATCCAGCGATGTACCCGGCGTGGGCAGCTTCGGAGCTGCGCGTGAGTGCCCTTGACCGGCCAGCTAGGTTGCGCATATTGTAGCATACTTGCTCGGTTCAACTACCAGTGTCACAGGAGGGTGTCGATGTCAGTGCTGATTCGACGGTACAAAGGCAACCATGGGATGATGCAGGAAGAACGAATCGATGACGATGATCGAATCAAGCGCTACATGCGGCTTTTTGAGAAAGACGACATCAAAAAGCTGCAGGCGGGGGTCAAGATCTTCATCGAGAAGGATGAGTGGCAGCTCCTCCCATAACCACGTGAGGGGGTAGGGGGAAGGGGTTCATCGTCGAAGCTTGTGAGCGCCCTTTACTCCTCACGCCTTGCCCCTCACGTGGTTTATGACTTACTGGATTCACATAGCCCGGTCGATCGATCGAGTGACGCTGCACCGTGACCGGTGCTCCGAAGTGCCGTCGCACCCTACGTCCAGTGATTTCTGGGAGGGGGGATGGTTTGATTACCCCGATAAGGAGCGGGCGCTTCGGGCCATGGAACAGGCTGGGACCAACGAGCAACGACGCTGCGCGCTCTGTAAACCCTAATCAGTGACGAGTGATGAGTAACGCGTGGTTGCGTAGGATTCATGATCGACTCGCGACGTCCCGTCACTCATCACTGATCACCCATCACACGATCCGATGCCACGTCTTGCCCTCCTGCTGACCACGCTGATCTGGGGCGCCACCTTTCCCGCCACAAAAGCGGCCCTCGAGCAAGTTCCGCCGCTCTCATTCCTGTTTCTGCGATTTTTCTTGGGTGCTGTTCTCGTCGGCGTCTGGTTCGTGGTAGTACGCCGCCGGGTCCATCGAGATCGTGCGGTGCTCGCCGCAAGCGCAGTCGCCACGGTCTTTCTCTTCCTCGGCTACGCGCTGCAAACCGTTGGGCTTCGCTACACCAGTGCATCCAACTCAGCCTTCCTGACGGCGCTGTACGTGATTTTCGTGCCATTGTTGCTGAGGCGGTTTGATGCCCGAGTGTCGATCGCCACGGCGATCGCGGCGGTCGGTCTCTGGTTATTGATCAAGCCTAGTCTGTCCATGAATGTGGGCGATCTCATGTCGCTGGGATGTGCCGTGGCCTTCGCAGGGCATATCATTTGTCTTGAGCGATTCACCCGCAAATTCGATGCGCCTTCACTCCTGGCCTGGCAGATGGCGGCAATGGCGCTGCTGTTCCTTTCGACCATGTGGTGGGAACAGGCGTCGGCAAGCGCCTTTCTACCCACTGCCGTGCTGCTGATTGGGCTGGGCATAACTGGCGGGTTGGCCACGGGAGCCTTTGCGGTGCAGATGTGGGCTCAACGGATTCTCCCAGCTCAGCAAGTGGCACTGATCTTTGCCTCAGAGCCAGCCATTGCCGCCTGGCTCTCGTGGAATTTTCTCGGCGAAACACTGGACCTCCAAGGGTGGGCAGGGAGCGGGCTCATTTTATTGGCGGTGGGGATCGGAGCGTTTGAAAGCCAGGCTCAATCACGACCACCCTCAACTGAGGTTGCGCAACCGGCCTAGCCCAGGCTGCAAGGAGTAACATGGCACAAAAATTTGGAAATGGCCGGTGGGTCCGCGAAGGGTTTCTGGACAATCGAGTCGAAGGGACTGTCGTCGGACAAATCGTTTTTGCAGCGATCGGGCCGGTGGATCTCTATCTAGAAGGCAACTTCAAGACCGATATCGCGGGCGAGGTGATCCGGTTTTGCAATAGTCGGTTTGAGGATGCGGACGTGGCTGGGCATGTCATCGGCGATATGGAGAATCCGCAGATTGGAACGGTCAATCTCATCTCGTTCGATCCGCATCCGAATCTGGCGCCGCATCCCTACGTGGAGTGGTTCTCACTGAGAAAGAATCACTATCGGTTTGAACTCAATCCCGGTGAGGCCTGGATCGTGCCTGATGCAGAGCGCGAAGCGATTGATCAGGAGAGCCGGAGGATTCGGAAGGCCTTGGCCGCTCAGGTGTCCGAGCAGATAAACTCACGCGAGGAGTCCGATTGGGTCTAGCGAGCTAGAGATCTCTTCTCGTCCATCGTGAAGCGTATCTCGTTCCTCGTGCGAGACTCGCGAGATTTGCGAGAAAAGCGGGACTGGTCAGAAACTTCATCTTCCCGAGTCGCGCCTGTCACGCACTTCGCGCGCATCTTGCGAACGACGAGATACGAGCGACGAACGACGATCAGAAACTACACAGCGATCGTTGTTTGCTTACTTGTGCCGTCACGCACGTAATCGGGAACATCCCGAATATCCCACACCAGCCCCAACCGCTCCATCAGCTTCAGACAGTAGTAGGTGATGTCAATTTCCCACCAATAGAATCCCTGTCTGGTGGCAGCCGGATAGTAGTGGTGATTATTGTGCCAGCCCTCTCCCATGGTGATGAGGGCGAGGATGAAGTTATTGCGACTGTCGTCGCCGGTCATATAGCGCTGTGATCCATAGACGTGCGAGAGCGAATTGATCGTGCAGGTCCCGTGAAGCAGAGCTACGGTGGACACAAAGAATCCCCAAATCAACATCTGTGGGCCGTTGGTCTCAAGAGCGGGAGCATAGGCTTCCAATAACTGGCCCAGTCCGAACATTCCGAATCCGGCGACAGTCGGAACGAGACTGTCGAAGCGGTCGAGAAATCGCAGCTCCGGATATTTGGCAAAATCGGCAATCGCCTTGAGTCGCGGAGCAAAGTGAGTTTGCGATGTATACCAGCCAATATGCGACCAGAGAAACCCTCCCTGGCGCGGGGAGTGCACATCATCCGGTGTATCGGAGGCGATGTGATGGTGGCGATGATGGCTGGCCCACCACAATGGCCCGCGCTGCGCGCAGGAGCCGCCTAAGATGGCGAAGGCAAACTGGACAGCACGGGAGGTCTTGAACGTTCGATGTGCGAAATACCGGTGGTACCAACCGGTGATTGCAAACATGCGAACGAAGTAGAATACGATTGCAACGGCGACGGCCGTCCAATTCCATCCGACCCAAAAGACCCCTAAGCACATCACATGGACCGCTATGAACGGAACGCTTTTGAGCCAGTCCACCTTCGGGGGACCCTGCACCTTCATGCGGTCGAGACCCGCCCAAGAATCAAACCAGCGAAGAACCGAAAACCAGAGATCCCAGGCCTTGGTCGAGTGTAGCGTACGCACCTCGGACATTCGATTACCTCCAGGTCAGGATTGGTAATTCACTGTGTTGTGCCACAGGGCGCCAGGGTCCCGGTTAAGCCGAGTGATCTCGCGGCACTTAAATAGTGAATATTGGGGCAGGCCGCAGATGCTGAATCACTGCAACGAAACGATATGGTATGGTCCACCCGTGTAACGGGCGTTGATTATACACACAACGCTCCAGAAAGTGAAACCGAAATTCTTGCATGGGTGCTTGTTCGGACTTCATTGTACCGGAAAGATCTAGTCTGTCTACCTTTTGCCTAAGTCTGCATGAGGTGATTCCTGCTGACCGTCTCAATTTGACAGGCTCGCCCGCGCGTCTCTAGAATGCAAAAATAATGAACGAGCGTTTTCTCAAAGCCTGTCGGCGCGAAACGGTCGACTGCACACCCGTGTGGTTCATGCGCCAGGCTGGGCGCTATATGGCCGAGTATCGGACATTGCGCGCCAAACACTCAATTCTCGAGATGTGCAAGACGCCGGAGCTCGCGGCGCAAGTCACCCTCCAACCGATTGAGCGATTTCCGCTGGATGCTGCCATCATATTTGCCGACATTCTGCTCCCGTTGGAGCCGATGGGGATCCACCTCGAATTCGCACAAGGCGAGGGGCCGGTCATTCACAATCCCGTCCGTGACCGTGGGTCGGTGGACCGGCTCAGGGTGGTGGACGGCGATGAACTTGAGTATGTGGCGGAGGCCATCCGGCAGGCCTGCCGTGCACTCAATGGTCGGGTGCCGTTGATTGGATTCGCCGGGGCTCCGTTTACGCTTGCCAGTTATGCGATCGAGGGCGGTGGGTCGCGCAATTATCTGCGCACGAAACAGATGATGTATGGAGACCCGACCGCGTGGCATCAGCTCATGGACAAGATAGCGCGAGTCATCACCGGCTATCTCAGGCGACAGATCAAGGCTGGAGCCCAGGCGATTCAGCTCTTCGATAGTTGGGTGGGCTGCCTCTCGGCCGGCGACTATGCCGAGTACGTCAGGCCGCACGTGCAGTCGATTTTTGACGGGCTTAAACGGGAAGGCGTGCCAATGATTCATTTCGGGACCGGCACGACGGCCATTCTTCGACAGATGCGCGAAGCGGGTGGGGATGTCATCGGGATCGACTGGCGGATGCATCTTGACGAAGCCTGGGCCATGATCGGGCATGATCGTGCGGTGCAAGGCAATCTGGATCCGCTCGTGCTGTTTGCGCCGCTCCATGAAATCGAACGCCGTGTCGAAGATATTTTGCGCCGCGCGGGGAGACGTGCGGGCCACATCTTCAACCTTGGCCACGGCATTCTTCCCACCACGCCAGTTGATCACGTCGCCGCGACAATCGATATGGTGCACAAGCTGAGCGCGAAGTAGGATCTGTGAAGCGTTTTTCGTGAAGCGTATCTCGCAAAGAAACGTGCGCCCTGTCTGAAACGCTTCACGCTTCACGAACGACGAGGAACGATGCCAGAATCGAAATACCCGATCGCAGTACTACTCATGGCGATGGGTGTGCCGGACTGCTTGGAGAATATCGAGCCGTTTTTGCTCGATGTCCGGGGAGGCCGACCGACGCCGCCCGAACTTGTCGAAGACATTCGTGAGCGGTATCGAGCCACCGGTGGGAAGTCGCCAGCCCTCGGTATTACGAAGGATGTAGCGAAGCAGCTAGAAGCGCGGCTGAACGAGTCAGGTAATGGTCGATACCGTGTTTACGTCGGGTTGCGGCATTGGCATCCGTTCATCAAAGAGACCTATGCCGAGTTGCTCAATGAAGATCCCAAGTATGTCATCGGGCTGTGCATGGCGCCGCAGCAGTCCTCTCTGAGCACCGGGGCCTACCAAAAGAAAGTGGAAGAGGCACGGGTAGCTCTTCAGAATACCTGCCCCATCAGCTATGTCGGCAGTTGGCACAAGCATCCCAAACTAATCGCGGCGATCGCCTGGAATGTTCAACGGGGGCTCCTGAAGTTTTCCCCCGGCATCCGACCGACCGTGCCGGTGCTGTTTACGGCGCATAGTTTACCGAAGCGTGTCGTTGCGATGAAGGATCCCTATCCCGATGAAGTGAAAGGCACGGTCGAGGCCGTGACGGCGTTATTGGGGAGCCAGCCCATATGCTTTGCCTACCAGAGCCAGGGGCGATCAAACGAGCCGTGGCTGGGGCCAAGCGTTGAGTCAGTGCTCGACAACCTGCACCATGAGGGGCACCGGCATGTGTTGGTGGCGCCCATCGGATTCATCTGCGACCATGTTGAAACGCTCTTCGATATCGATATTGAATTGAAGCAGCTGGCCACGAGCAAGGGGATGCAGCTCGAGCGCATGGCCATGCTGAACGATTCTCCGACGTTGGTCGAGATTTTGTTCGACGTCTTGACTGCACACGAATCATCCCTCCGCATTCAGTCGTGAGCAAACCCCGCACAGTGGTCATCGTCGGTGGAGGCATCTCCGGCCTGGCCACTGCGTTTGCGCTTCAGGAGCAAGCGTCGGCTGCAGGTCTTTCCATTCGTTGCACGGTGCTCGAATCCGGTTCTTCCTGGGGCGGTAAAATCGTCACCCATCGAGTCGGCGATCTTGTGACCGAAGCCGGACCCGATTCGTTCCTTTCGCAAAAACCGGCCGCACTTGAGCTCTGCACGAAACTGGGGCTCACCGATCAATTAATCAATACGAACGAGGCCGGCAAGAAGGCGTTCGTATTGCATGGCAACCGGCTCCGCGAATTGCCTGAAGGGCTTGTCTCATTCGTGCCGAATCAGTTGAGTCCCTTTCTTCGCAGCGGTCTGTTAAGTTGGACCGGCCTGATGCGCATGGGACTTGATGTCGTGGTCCCGCGCGGTCCTTCCGAGGGCGACCAGTCGGTGGCTTCTTTTTTTCGTCGCCGGTTTGGGGCTCAAGCCTTTGAGCGGGTGCTGGAGCCGCTCCTGGCAGGGATCTACGCGGGCGATGCCGAACAAATGAGTCTGAAAGCCACCTTCCCAAGATTTCTCGAGCTGGAGCAGCAATATGGGAGTATTATCCGCGGCATGATGGCCGTCAAAAAGAAGATCTCTTCGGCTGCGGCGGACGGTTCAAAGCGTACGATGTTTGTGAGCCTCAAGAATGGGCTCGGTGAGCTGGTGACGGCATTAACGACGCGACTGACGCAGCAGGGTGCGGAGCTTCGTCTGGGGTGCCGGGTCGATGCGCTGAGGGTCCGATCCCATCAACTGGGTCGTTGGATATACGATGTCATTCTCAACGACGGTTCGGCTCTCTCCGCCGAAAGCTTGGTGCTGGCGACGCCGGCCTATATTTCGGCAGAGCTGGTGCGTCCCCTTACGCCGATTGCGGGAGGACTGCTGGAGATGATTCCCTATGCCTCGACCGCCACGATCTCGATGGCGTTTCCGGCCGATGCGGTGGCGGGGACCGTCGAGGGATTTGGGTTTATCGTGCCTCGTAGAGAAGGACGTGATTTGATTGCCGCGACGTGGAGCTCACTGAAGTGGCCGCATCGTGCCCCGGCGCATCAGATGTTGGTGCGCTGTTACGTGGGAGGGGTGGGACGGGAAGGTATTCTTCAGCTGGACGACGATCACTTAATAGCGAGGGTCCGCGCTGAACTCTCCGCCGTGTGTCGCATCAAGGCGACGCCGAGTTACGTCGAAGTGAATCGCTGGTGGAAGGCAATGCCGCAATATACCCTAGGCCATCTTGAGCGACTGACACAACTCGATGCGGCTTTGAGACGCTATGGTGGATTGGTCCTCACCGGGGCCGGCTATCGCGGTGTCGGCATTCCCGACTGCATTCATGACGGCGCGGTGGCTGCCGGTCGGGTCGCACGGGATCTCTCCGGGAAGGCGGATCTTGACGCGCAAGGCTGAGCAACTGGGTAAGCACGCTGGACCCGATCTCCTATTCTGTCTCAGCACTCGCCGGGGCGAGAGAGAAACGGTAGACGGAATCGATGAGGGATCCGTTTCAGGGAGATGAAGCCGTTCAGCCGTACATCCACGCGCGCGTCAGCGGCAGCTCGGTCAAGCCGGCGGCCTCCTGGTGGCTGGCGAGCACCTGGTAGACGTTCAACCAGCCCTCTGCAAAGCCGTGCGAGGAACCGGCCAGGTACACGCGCCAGACGCGAAGGGTCCTGTCGCCAACCAGGTTGCGCGCGGGATCCAACTGCGTTTCCAACCGGCGCGACCAGTGCGCGAGCGTGCGCGCGTAGTGCGGCCGGAGGCTTTCGACGTCGTAGACCTCGAAGTTCTGCGCGGCCATCTCGCGCACGATCAGGTGCAGGTGTGGCAGCTCAGTGTTCGGAAAGACGTACTTGTCCATGAACTGGCTCACGCCGGAGCCGACCGTGCGATGGTCGGCATCGGGCGAGGTGATGCTGTGGTTGAGGAACAGCCCCCGGTCGCGCACCAGACGTCGTATGGCGTCGAGGTATACGGGCAGGTTTTTGTGGCCGACGTGCTCGAACATGCCGATGCTCGAAACCTTGTCGAACGATGCTTCCCCGAACCGCGCTGGCGCGTCGCGGTAGTCGAGCAGTAACACCTCGACGCGATCGTTTAGCCCGGCTGCCGCGATGCGCTGATTGGCGAGTTCAAACTGGTTCTCCGACAGCGTGATGCCGACGGCGTGTACGCCGTAGTTCCGAGCGGCGTGCACGACCAACCCGCCCCAGCCGCAGCCGATATCGAGCAGCCGCTCGCCGGGCTGTAGACGCAGCTTGCGGCAGATGTGATCGAGCTTGGCCAACTGCGCGGCATCGATTGTTTCTTCTCCAGTCTGAAAATACGCGCACGAATAGACCATGCGCTCGTCGAGCCAGAGACGGTAGAACTCGTTCCCGACGTCGTAGTGATATTTGATATCGGCGAGGTCCTGCTTCGGCGTATGGTTGGCCATTGCCGCTGCGATCCGGGATGTCACCGGCGAGCCACCGGCCGCAGCCAGTCGCGCAGCGCTCGCGAGGGTCGTCATAATGTCGCCGTCGATGTCGATGCGACCGTCGACGAAGGCCTCGCCGAGCGATCCGAGCGTTGGCTGCGCCAGCTCAGGTAACAGTTCGGGGTCTCGGATTGCCATCACCGCACGCGGCGGCAGGCCGAAATTCAGGCGGGACCCATCGGGGAGCACAAGATCGAGTGGCTGGCCGCCGTTGGCGCGGATCGTTTGCGCCAGCCGTTCAATGCCCTGAATGACTGCCTTGCCGACGACATGGCGGGTTGCCCGCGACAACAGACCTTTGTCAAGCATGATGACTTCCTTAGGGGTGCGACCGCGAATGCGTGCCGATTCGGCGCGTACGGTCTTAAGCGGGCGAAATTCTCGTCGTCACGGGTTCCTGACTGTAATATTCAGTGCAAGCCGGCGCGAGCGGCGTCGGCAAATCCTCAAGAAGCCCCCATCGATTATCTCTTTCCGTGGTTCTTGTCAAGGTGCTTATGATCGACACCGGGACCGAAGGAGCTACGAACGACGAGCAGCAAGGGACGAGCCAAGGGACGGGTGGCTGGGCTGAAGGAAAGGCCTGTCAAGGTGAAATTGCTTCTGATGATGCCGCCGGCCCCCCTGTCAAGTAGCCGCAACGGTGTTTATCTGGACTCGCCCTTGTCCTTTTGAGAAAAAAGCTTCTAAAGTACAAGCTTTGCAGGATGTAGGTGTCGCATAGGAGAACTAAGTGAACCCCGTACCCCGCCTGTGAAGCCGGGGTACGGGGTTCACAGGCGGGGCTTCCTGTGGTACAGGGTGAATCATGCAATCGAGAGAAAGCAAGTTGACCATCATCGAAGTCAGCGGCCCATTTCGGGAACCGCGTGAAGCGAACTTGTCGTACGACTATTCGGTGCAACGAACGACCTGGGCGACACCTCATGGAATCCGCGTGAAAGTGTCGATTCCGGATGAGCTTGATGTTCTGAGAGAACGGTTGCTGGGCTCAGTCACCGGCTCTCCCGGCCGACAACTGTTGATCAGTAAAGTCCTTTCGCGAACGATTGCGGATTGGAAGGTCCGAATCGCGGAGGCGGAAGGAATGCTGGTGGAACGGCGGGATGTCATGCTGCCCCCCTTTGTCGGACCCCTCGCGCACCTGTTTCCCAAGCTCGAAATGTTGTTTGAGCTGGACAAGGATACAGCGCGCGAGGACATCAGAAAACGAAGTGGCTTGTAACCATTCTGTCGTTAGCGGCGGTCTTGCGGTGACTGCTCGCTGTAACCTTCTTCCTTCGGGAGACGATCTCTGGGGGCTGACGCCCAGTTCCTGTGGAGTAGGCCGGCCATGAGGAGTGTGTTAGTCGCCGGGACTATCTCATAAGGGCGAAGTAGCGCGACTGATGCGATAAGAGAAAATCGAAGGAATTGCATTGCTCTGGTGTGGTACAGTGACGGCGCCTCGTGAGTGGGTGTGATGGATCTGGTGAGGGGTGGGATGATGAAGTCTGTTAAGTGCTTCAGAGAGATGTGACGCGAACATGAAGAGAGGAGAGTTTTTAATTGGGTGGGGAGTAGGGGTTGAGGCAGAGCTACCCGGAGACAGCAAATAGTTTACATAATCCTCCTTATCAGACAATGAATCTTGAGCTTCTCGGCCGTGTCCATAAGGAGCTGGCGATCACTGGCAGCGCGTTCTATGAGGCTATTCTTGCCATCTCGGAACGCGTGAACCGAAAGGTCCAGATTATCCGGCTTCACTGGCAAGCTGCGACCCTGCTCCAACGAATGGACCACGTGACCAGCGATGTTGGTCAACAGATTGTTGACCAGGTCTCTCGACGTTTTCTGGCGAGCAATCAACCCGACTCCGTCCTCGGTCCGCTCGATGCAACGCTGAGCCGGGCGTCAGTTCGTGTCCATGAGTTGAAACAGTCGCTAGTCCGGGTCGACGCGCAAATCCGCGACCTTAAACTTGAAGCGATCCATGAGGATTTGCTGCACCTCCAACGCGACTTGAGTCTTCGATCGGCTGGCATTGAGAGGCTGGTAATCGTCCGTGGTGCTGCCGCAGTCGGACAGCCCGTACGCGCGTTGCCTCGATCGTCCTCAGTCCACATCGCCGCCATTCTTCGTGGGCCCTTTCTGTTAGCTCCGGCTGAGGATCTTGTCTTCCGATCGGACGATATCGTCGTGCTGGTCGGAATCCAGGCAGATTTGGACCAATTTGTCGCATGGTTTACCAGCAAGTCCCCCCTCAGGACCCCGACAACCAAATCTGCCTAGAACGGTAGGCACTTTGTCACGTATCCGGTAGAATGAGACGAGGTTTCCTATGGCGTTGTTCACGGCTCGGTATCGCTCACTCTCGCTCCTCTCCATCATCCAATTAGGCGTTGGTCTCCTTGTGCCGACAACTCTCATCGCACAACAGAGCACCGTTGTTTCGTTGACTGACTCGCCCGGCATTCGCATGCTGGAAGAAATCCAGACCGTTATTACCGAATTAGCCGAGCAGGCCAAACCCTCGGTGGTGAACCTGCTCCCTCTCCCGAACCCAGGCCGACCCCGCGAAGGGCCAGGTGAACGCACGCCGAATGCGTCAGGCTCCGGCTCAGGCCTCATCGTCGACAGCGATGGCCACATCCTCACGAATAACCACGTGATCGGAGATGCTGCTGAGATCGAAGTGCGGCTGTCCGACAAGACAAAACTGATCGCCCAAGTGGTCGGCAGAGATCCGGACACCGACCTGGCACTGCTCAAGGTGACGACGGACCGGCCGTTGCCCCACGCGCGATTTGGCGATTCCACCAGCGTCAAAGTCGGACAATGGGTGCTCGCGGTGGGTAACCCTTTCGGGCTGGACCGGACAGTGACCCTCGGCGTTGTCAGTGGCATCGGACGGGAAAACATCAACCTGTCGCGCTACGAAAACTTCATCCAAACCGACGCTTCAATCAATCCGGGCAATTCTGGCGGTCCGCTATTCAATCTCCGCGGTGAGGTAATCGGCATTAACACGGCGATCATCAATTTTGCCCAAGGCATCGGGTTTGCCATTCCATCTAATATGGCGAAGCAGGTTATCGAACAGCTGTTGGCGAAGGGCAAAGTGGTGAGAGGATGGCTTGGAGTCGGCATTCAACCGTTGACGCCCGAGTTGGCCAAGAAATTCGGTGTCGCGGAAGGCGAAGGTGTGTTGGTCAATGAAGTCTTCGAAAAGGATCCTGCAGCGGCGGCCGGAATTAAGCCCGGTGACATTATCGTCAGAATCGATGGCGCTGTGGTCGATTCTCCGAATAAGCTGTCGCGGTTGATCGGCGCACTCTCTCCCGGCGCCACCTCCAGGATTGAAGTAGTCCGGGACCTCCAACATCTGACGTTGGAGGTCCCATTGAGTGAGCGACGCGATGCGGCAGTGATGGCGTCGATCCCGCAATCGAGAACGGAGGTGAAACTGGGTCTTGACGTGCAAGACCTGACGGCGGGATTAGCGGACAAGTTCAAGCTACGCGAGTCGAAAGGTGTGCTCATCACCAAAGTGGAACCCAGCAGTCTGGCTCAAGCCGAGGGCCTCCGGGAAGGCGACCTCATCAAGGAAGTAAACCGCGCTGAAGTGGCTTCCGTCGGGGAATTCACCTCGGCTCTCTCACGAGTCAGGCGGGGGGACACGGTACTGCTCCGCGTGCTTCGT
>JBQTHY010000095.1:0-2897 GCA_052389395.1 Nitrospiraceae bacterium
GTAAGAAATGCGTTTCATCGTCGGCTTCCTCCTGTTGTCATTGTGGTGTTGTTTTCAAGCGGCACAGCAGGACAGCTTGCTGACATCTTTCTTGAAGGTCAGCGCGGCCAGCTTCAGTCCTTCGACCATCGTCAGGTAGGGATGAAATGTGTCAGCCAAGTCCTGAACAGTGAGTCCGAATCGGATCGCGAGTGTCGCCTCTTGGATCACTTCTCCGGCTTCGGCAGCGAGAACATGCGCGCCCAGCCGGCGGCCTGTCTTCTCCTCCGCCACCAATTTGATCAGGCCTTTGGTGTTCCGTGACGCCAGCGCGCGGGGAACATGCTGGAGCGGCAGCACCGCCGTCTTGATTCGAAGGCCCTGCACCTTCGTCTGCTGCTCGGTAAGTCCCACACTGGCAATCTGCGGATCGGTGAACGTGACATGCGGCAAGGCCGTGAGATCAAAGTTCTTGCCCGCCCCAGTGAGCGCGTTCTCGGCAGCCAAACCGCCGGCGGAGGCGGCTACATAGACGTACATGGGATCACCAATGCAATCGCCCGCTGCATAGATATCTGGATTGTTCGTCCGTAAATGCTCGTTGACCTGAATCTCGCCCTTTGCGCCCACGACCACTCCGACATCTTCAAGCCCAACCCCCGCGCTATTCGGGCGACGGCCTGTGGCGACCAGAAGCTGATTGGCACGGCAAATCTCTCGTTTCCCGCCGATCTTTGCGTGCACCAAATACTCGCCATTCGCTTTCTCCACGTGGGTAATCGTCACGTTCCGACACACTTGGACTTTCTCGGCTTCCAGATATTGCACGAGCGCCTCTCCAATCTCCGGCTCTTCTGCCATGGCCACATGCGGCCCACTTTCAAGGACCATGACTTGGACACCGAACCGGGTAAAGAGCTGCGCAAATTCCAGACCGATGCTGCCTCCGCCGATGATGATCAACGACGCTGGAAGTGCGTCGATGCTGACCGCCTGCTCGCTATTGAGACAGCCGGCCTCTGGAAGTCCCGGGATCGGCGGCGCCCAAGGCGAAGAGCCCGTCGCGACCACGATCTTCTCCGGCTCATAGACGGTGCCATTGACACGCACCTGGCGGCCGCCCACAAGCGTCGCTTCTCCCTTCACGATTGTGATGTTGGGATACACCGCGGCGACATCGACATACTTCCCCTGGCGCAACGCAGCAACCAACTCGTCTTTTTGCTGCACCACCCGCTGCCAGTCGGAAGGAGGCGGACAGACGGTCAGCCCTTCAAAGTGTGGATAGGCGGAGTGGTAGCACAGCTCGGCCGCCTTAATGAGCGTCTTGGAGGGCACGCAGCCGATGTTCACGCAGGTCCCGCCGACGGTTCCTTTCTCTACAATGGCCACGTGTGCTCCGAGTTCCGCAGCCTTGATCGCGGCGGCAAAGGCCGCAGACCCTCCGCCGATCGTCATCAGATTGTAATTGGTGCTCTGAGACATGGCCTGTCCTCCTATGAGCCAATAACTGGCTCGACCTCTGCTGTGCAACTCTCAGTGAGTGCAGCAGGTCGATTCGGTGGCCGGCTTCTCCCCGCTGGTACATTCCTTGTACGCCGCGTAGGCCTTGAGCGCCCATTCCTCGCCGGGACAGCCCTGCATCGTCATGGCCACTTCCAGGAACTCAATGAGCTCCTCTTGCGTGACACCCTTCTCATGCGCCATCTTCACGTAGGCGCGGATGCAGGGCTCGCACCGAATCGCCACCGAGATGGCCATCGCCGTTCGCAACTTGTACTTCGCAGCGACCTTGGCATCCCGATACGCCTCCTGCCGCATGCGGACGAGCCCCCCGGTGACCTTCGGACTCAAGCGGCGCAACTCACCAAATAGCCCCGTTCCTTCTGCATTCATCAGACTTCTCCTCCTTGTAGGTTATTGAAATAGTTTCTTAATAGTTTCTTGAAGAGGGACCCCTTTCCGTCCTCACCCGTCGCCTCTCCCGTCAGCGTCCCAGCGTCCCATTGGGTATCACGGTCGCTCGGTAAGTAGAGAGCAAGGTGCTGGTCCCTTCCACTGCTTTGATAAGCTGATCGGGGCTGACACGCCCGGGCTCGACTGCCACGATCGCGCCGCCGCGAGGATAACTCACGTCTGCCGCCTTCACACCCGGTACCGCAAGCAGGGCACGCCGGATGTCCTTCACACAGCTTCCGCAGGTCAATCCGTCAATCTTCAACGTGATCGTTTCAGCGGGCTGTTCTGCAGGAGCAGACGTTCCCTGAGCCCAAGCAGGTCCCCGGCTCACCATGCCGAGCACGATGGCGATCACCACCATGCTTACGCAAAACCTTTTCTTGCTCATCGAACCTTCCTCCTCTTTGAAAAGCTTCGTAACACTCCGGGACGATCTCACACGTCATAACCCCAGCCAATAAGGGGCCAGGATCAGGACCAGAGCCATCGCCGTGATGACCCATATGACGACCCGAGCCTTGCGCCGGCTTGATGCGGGAACACAGGCAACTCCTGGAGTGCACGTAGCTTTCGGTCTTCGGTACGTCTGGTAGAAGGCAACACCGAGCAACACAACCGTTACGCCGATGAACCATGGCCGATACGGCAAGAGCGCCTTGAGGAAGCCGGCTGTGCTGGCCAAGAAACCGGTGGCGCCGACCCCCACACCCAGGGCCGCAAGGATCAGCGGTCCGACACAGCACACAGACGCGAGAAATGCAGCCACGAGTCCCCCGGCCGATGTCGCCGTCATCACCACACCCTTCGACTCATCGCGCTGGCCTGTATCCGCCCCACGTTTCATCGGCTCCATTCCTCTGCGTTCAGGCTTGACCGATTCCGGCTGCTCTCAGCGTGTCGGCGGTGATCGGTTCTCGCCTGCAGCAGTCCAGCAAGACGCCATTCACCGCGATAGCCGG
>JBQTHY010000096.1:0-8448 GCA_052389395.1 Nitrospiraceae bacterium
CCTTTGTCGCCGTACGCCTCGCCCCTTGGAGCGCGTGAACCACCTGCTCCAGCTTCATGCCGCGCGACGCTTTCACCAGCACGATGTCACCGGGCTTCACCATGGTTTTCACGGCAGTGGCTGCCGCCGCCGCATCGGGCACTTCCCGAATGCATGCGTGATCGAGCCCTGCACGTTTCGCCCCCTCCGCCAGGCTCCGCCCCAGCGCGCCGCATGCCACGAGTTGATCTACACCTTGACGCGCCACGAAGGCGCCGACTTCCTCATGCATCTGGACGGCGGCGGGGCCGAGCTCTAACATATCTCCCAGTACGACGATCTTCTTTCGGCCCGACCCTGTTTGTATCAGCAATTCTACCGCTGCCTTCATCGATGCCGGATTCGCGTTGTAGCAGTCGTTGATGATCTTGACCCCGCGGCTCATAAAGACTTGCGAGCGCATGGCAGCGGGCCGGAAGCGGGACAACCCTTGCGCGATGACCGCTCCAGGCAATTCGAGTACGGCTCCGACCGCTCCGGCAGCCAAGGCGTTGCTGACGTTGTGCCCTCCTTGCACGCGAATGTGGACCACGGTGTGACGCGCCTTCCCCGGAAGTAGCAGACGGAAATTTGTCCCATCGCGTCGATCAGGTTTCACATCCATCGCCCGCACATCAGCCTTCGATGAAAAACCGAACGACACCACGCGACATCGGGCCCTCGCCGCAAGATAGTCGTAGTAGGGATCGTCGGCATTCAGGACCGCGGTGCCGTCAGAGGGAAGCCAATCGAGCAATTCCGCTTTTGCCTGGGCAGACCCTTCAATGCTCCCAAAGAACTCCAAGTGGTCTGGGCCAATATTCGTAATGACGCCGATCGTGGGCCGGACCATTTCGCAGAGCCTAGTGGTTTGACCAATGTTGTCGACCCCCATCTCAATGACTGCGCCCTCGTGTCGTCCGTCGAGACGGAACAACGTCTGCGGGACTCCGATACGGTTATTCAAGTTGCCCTCGGTCTTCAGTACCCTCCACCGATTCGCCATCACGCTGGCGACCATTTCCTTGGTCGTCGTCTTGCCGTTGCTTCCCGTCACCGCCACGACGGGAATCTTAAATCGGCTCCGATGGTGGGTCGCGAGTTGTTGGTATGCGAACAACGGATCGCGGACGCCGAGGATACACGGCATCGTTCGCTTCGAGCCGAGCTTCAGGGCAAGTGGCCTAACATCAAAGGAATCCTGCACGATGGCTCCGACCGCGCCTCGCAGCAAGGCGGCGGCGACAAAATTGTGTCCGTCGAAGTGATCTCCCTTGATCGCAATGAACAGTTCGCCGGGACGAATCGATCGACTATCGAGACTGATGTGACGGATGCGCTGTTTCGTCCAACCAGGCCGCTCACCAGCCAAAGGCTTGACGCTGATGACTTCTCTCACTTCTTCCACGGTAAACAGAGCCATCGCAATCCTTGTCTACGCCGAGGCATCAATGTCCTGATTATTCGCAGGTACTGAGTTGTTCGATCGCTTCACGCGCCACTTCGCGATCGTCGAAATGAAATTTCTTCGTACCGATGATCTGATAATCTTCGTGCCCCTTGCCGGCAATCAACACCATGTCGCCGGGACGAGCTGCGCGCACCGCCACACCGATGGCCTCCCGGCGGTCCGCCACTTTCCGATACTCCACGTGCACCCGCTGCCGCAGCGCGTCGGTCACGCCGGCTTCGACTTCTTGAAGAATCGAGAGAGGGTCCTCCGTCCGTGGATTGTCCGACGTCAGAATGACGACGTCGCTGTACTGCACAGCTGCCCGACCCATTTTCGGTCGCTTCCCGCGATCGCGGTCGCCTCCGCAGCCGAATACCGTGATAATGCGCCCGGCTTTCAGGGTTTGCGCAGCCGTCAAGAGCCGGACCAACGCATCCTCCGTGTGGGCGTAATCCACGACGACAGTAAACTGCTGGCCCGCCATAACACGCTCAAACCGCCCAGGCACATTGGTCACCCGCATGACCGCCTGACGAACCTGCTCTGGCGTCGCCCCTTCATGAAGCGCGACTCCGATTGCGGCTAACAGGTTGTAGACGTTGTGCTCGCCCACGAGATGACTCTCGATCGGAAAGGA
Organism: Nitrospiraceae bacterium; assembly: GCA_052389395.1. Taxonomy (GTDB): domain Bacteria; phylum Nitrospirota; class Nitrospiria; order Nitrospirales; family Nitrospiraceae; genus Nitrospira_D. The sequence goes on from JBQTHY010000096.1 coordinate 2,109, forward strand.
CCCGGCCGGCGTGGCCGCCGTAAAGGTCGTTCCTCCAGGTGAGAGATGGACGTCTTCGGCGCGCAGGTCCGCCTTGGTTTTCAAGGCATAGGTCCAGACCGGCGCCGGGCAAAGTTGCGTGATGCGGCTGCCGCTGGGATCATCCGCGTTTACGATTGCGCGCTTGTTCGGCTTGTGCGTCCCAGTCAATCCGGTGAAGAGCCGCAGTTTTGCCTGGAAGTATTCTTCCATCGACTTGTGAAAATCGAGGTGATCTTGCGTCAAGTTTGAAAAGACCGCGACGTCGTACTCACAGCCGCTGGTGCGATCTTGTGCGAGAGCGTGGGAAGAGACTTCCATTACCGCCGTAGTGCAGCCGGCGGCGATCATCTTCGCGAGCAGTTGCTGCAACTCGAGTGCGGCCGGAGTGGTATGGGAAGCTGGAATGGTTTTCTCGCGGATCTGATAGGCCACGGTCCCGATCAGTCCCACTTGCTGGCCCGACGTTTCCAACATTGCCTTGCACAGATACGTTATCGTGGTTTTACCATTCGTCCCTGTGACCCCGACCATTCGAACCTGAGAGGAAGGCTCCCCATAGAAGCGGCTACCGAGCAAACCCAATGCCTTCCGAGAATCCCTCACCCGCACAAGAGGAATCGACAAGTCTGCCGCCGGCTGCTCTGTGACCAAGGCGGCCATGCCGGCCTTCAGCGCTGCCGGGATGAATTGATGCCCATCCACCTGGTCGCCTTTGACGGCCACGAACAAGCTCCCGGTGCTGACGGCCCGGGAATCGTCGGTTATCGCAATCACTGGCACATGAAGATTTCCATGCCTCTCAAGAACCTCCACCTGTCCCTGAAGCGTCTCAAGCATCGTTGCCAACGTCATCGCCATCTCATTACAAGAGCGCTATTACGGGCTCTCGGACACCATCGCGAGCTTGACCGGTTCACTGGCTGACACCCCCAAATAATTCAACACCTGCTCGCCGACACGCTTGAACACGGGGGCAGCCACAGTCCCGCCCCAGGCTTCGCCGAGCGGTTCGTCGAGGACCACGATCATGGCCAGCCGCGGATTGTCCGCAGGGGCGAAGCCCACGAAGGAGCCGACAAATTGGCTCGCTGAATAGCTCCCGGTACGTGGGTCGATCTTCTGAGCCGTCCCGGTTTTCCCAGCGACTCGGAATCCAGGGATCGCAGCCTTTCCGCCTGTACCGTCGGTGACGACACCTTCAAGAATCCTGGTCACCGAGCGAGCGGTCGCCGGAGACACGACCCGTCGCTTCACCTGAGGGCGCGTCTGTTTCACCATCCGCCCCTGAGCATCTCGGATTTCCGAAACGACATAGGGCTTCATCAACACGCCCTCGTTCGCGAGCGCGCCAACGGCGGACACCATTTGAATCGGCGTCACTCCGATTTCCTGACCAATCGATATCGAGGCTAGGGATCGGCGGTCCCAGTCGCGCGGATTCTTGACCAATCCCCCGGCTTCTCCGGGAAGATCAATGTCTGTTCGCTGCCCAAACCCGAACGCGTGGAGATACCGATAGAGTCGTTGATCTCCCAGGACCATGCCGGTCTTCGCTGCTCCGATATTGCTGGACCTCTGGATCACCTGAGCAAACGAGACCCACCCCAGTTTCTCGTGATCATGGATCACAGTCTTCGCAACGGTCATACGACCATTTTCTCCAAACACCATCGTATTCGGCTCCATTACCCGTTCCTCGATAGCCGCAGCAGCCACGATCGCCTTCATGGCGGATCCGGGTTCATAGGCGTCAGTGATGGCACGGTTTCTCCAGCGATCGGGTTCCAAGGCGGCGACAGCGTTGGGGTCGAATCGGGGACTGATCGCCAACGCCAACAGCGCACCAGTTCTGGGATCCAACACAATCATCGTTCCCGACTTCGCCTGCGTACGAGTCACGGCATCTTCCAACTCCTTTTCGGTCATGTACTGAATCACCTCGTCGATCGTGAGAACGAGGCTGTGTCCGGGTGCGGGGCTTTCCTCGGCCAGCCCTTTAGGAAATACGGTCCGTCCCAAGGCATCGCGTTGCAGAATCGTCACCCGCTTTTCGCCGTGCAAAAGCGATTCATATCGACGCTCAAGACCTTCCAAGCCCTCGCCATCCATGCCCGCAAAACCTAATACATGCGAGAGAAGCGGTCCTTTAGGATAGAAGCGCCGCCGTTCCATCACCACTCCGATCCCATCCATCGATAGATGCTCGAGCCGACGCCCCTGTTCGGGGTCCAATTTTCTCGCCAGCCAGACAAACCCACGATCTTGCCGAAGCTTCTGCTCAAGTTCAGCTGTGCGCACATGCAGGAGGGGCGACAGCTGCCGCGCAGTCTTGGCGGGACTGTCGAGCGCTGTCGGGACTCCGAAGACGGACGGCACTTCCATGTTCATCGCCAGCACTTTTCCATGGCGGTCGACAATCGTGCCGCGCGCACCCTCAAGCGACACGCTTTTCTGGTGCTGCCGGTCTGCTTTGACCGTTAGTTCGGCTGCCTGCAGCACATGCAGTGCGACCAGCCTGGACAGAACCACCCCAAAACCGCACAGCAACAGCAGTAATACGACATACCGACGACCGCGAGACAGAGGACCCGCCACTATCTCCTCCCACCAGTAAGATCATTTTTGGCAAGTCGTACTTCACCCGGGTCGGTGTGAAGTGACGGCGTACCATCAGGTCTAGACCGGACCATGATCACCTGCCCTTGCTGCGGCAATTCCAAGCCGAGTTTTTCTGACGCCACTTTGGCGATCCGGTCAGGGGCACTGAGCGCAGAGAACTTGATGCGAAGCTCGTCCCGCTCTCGTTCGAGCACCACTTTGTGGTGTTTCAGACGTTCTATCTGATATCCCACGCGAACGATATCCACTCGCTCCCATACAAATAAGAACACCAGGGACAGTCCCACGAAAACAGCGAGTATTTTCATCAGGCCTTCCTCTCCGATAGACGTTCTGCTACCCGCAACTTGGCGCTGCGCGCTCGTGGATTCGCTCGATACTCCTCTTCGGTGGGGAGGACGGGCTTCTTGGTGAGAAGTGCAAGGCTCGCTTCGGAGCCTTGCGCAAGGGCTCGAAAAGTGCGCTTCACGATACGATCTTCGAGAGAATGAAACGCGACTGCGCAGATTCTTCCGCCTGGAGTCAACACATCGACCGCGTCCCGAAGTGATGGCTCCAAACTCTCGAGTTCATGATTAACGGCGATGCGAAGCGCCTGAAACGTCCTCGTGGCACAATGTATCCGTCCACGCCGATACGACGACGGCACCGATCTGGCCACGACGGAAGCGAGCGTACCCGTCGTCTCGATCGGGCGGCGTTCCCGCTCCCGCACAATCGCGCGCGCAATCCGCCTGGCGTACCGCTCTTCTCCATACTGAAAAAGAATGTCCGCGAGCTCCTGTTCCGGCGTGGTATTCACCAGTTCAGCCGCCGTCAGGCCGGTCGTTTGATCCATTCGCATGTCGAGCCGCCCCTCTTGCTGAAAGCTGAATCCTCGCTCAGGATCATCCAGCTGTGGAGATGAGACACCAAAATCGAACAGAACCCCATCCACTGCCGAGATGCCTGCCTCGGCTAGGTGGCGCTTCAAGTCCCGATGGTTCCCCCTTAACAGCACAACCCGCTCCCCAAATCGAATCAACCGCTGTTTGCAGAAATCAATGGCCTTGATATCTCGATCCAATCCAATGATCGTCGTACCAGGGGCAGACGATTTCAAAAGCAATTCAGCATGCCCACCATATCCCACCGTGCAATCCAGGATGGTCATCGGCCGCTGAGAAATAAGCCAAAAGCAGACTTCTTTGGCTAATACAGGGACATGCCTTGGTTCATCAGAAATATTCTTTCACCCACTCATTACCACTTTCACCCACACAGGGAGCGGAGTATACTCCGGCAAATTTAGTTGTCAATAGGGAATTCATGGACTTAAGTAAGATTTCCCGTGAACATCAATCCGGTCCTGGAGAGTTTCAAACATGACAAATCTGAGCCCCTGAAAACCCCCGCTTCTTCCGACCACCCTGTGCCCTTCTTTCAGCCTGTCATTCACCCTCCAGCCTTCCGCTCGCCGTGATGAGAAGCAGATGTACAAACAATCCGTTTCGTTGACATCCCTCGGAGAGGGATAGAAAATGATTTCATGCGCCATGAGGGCCCTCGTTTCCAGCATATTGTGACCGTTCTGCCGTTCGTCATCATGACCGGTGGGTTACTTCCGGCGGACGAGTCTTCGGCAGCCAGAGAGTTTAACCCCGACAACCAGCTCAACACGCCGGCCCCCGTCTACTGGTGCCCCGACAAAACTCCTGATCAGCAGATCGCCACGAAAAAATCTCCGGGCTGCCGGCCTCTCTACGACAGAGAGACGGAAGGGAAGTTTCGCCAGGAGGCTCAGGACAAGGGCTACGAACTGCCCGAACGGGATCCGATCAAGATTGTTGAGCTGCAGAACGCGGCCTCACAGTTCAGCGATCGATATCGGAACTTCATTTCCTGCTGCGCGACGGACGTCAACTCAGGGGAGGAAATCGCCGATTTGATCGACGAGGCCAATCACATTCTCAAGTCCGTCCAACAGAAAGGAATTTTCAACTCGACCGGATTCGGAGTTGGCAGCGGGAATTCAGGCCTTGGCGGAGGGGCGGGACAAAGCCCAAAATTGGGGACCTTCGCACGGCAGTGGACGCTCAGTGCAATTGTCGGAAGCGTAGCCCAGGCTCGCGAAGACCTCTTGGCGCTCAGTCGGCGGTTGAGCAGGTTGAATGAGGCCCAGCAGAATATCGGCCTGGTCGATTATGAAGCAAGCGGGCGAGAGCGCCTCCGGCTGCAGGAAGAAGAAGATGCAATTCGACGGGAATTCCGGTCCAAGAAACCACCCTCATCGGCTCCCACCGGCATGGAAATCCAGGATACCACCCTGCGTCCCCGCATCGGTGGAGACATCGAAGACACGAAGCTCAACGCGAATTTCGGCGCGGACATCAGCTACACAGTGTCCCCCTATAGCAACGTGGCCGAATCGCTGCGTCCGCGGCGGGGCGACGACATCCACGACACCAACCTTCCCCATCGGCCCGGGACTGATTTGCAAGACACGGTGATTCCCAACAGCACCGGATTCGAGATCGACCGCTCCCAGAATCCTGACGGGTCATCGACCATACAACGGCGCGGAGTCGGCGCTGCCATTGGGGACTCAGACCTCAACAGCAAGCGGCGATAGCGCGAGCGTCAATTCCCCGCCCTCACTGGCGGCATCGGCTCCCACATTTCACCCGCATCACTGCTTCGATACAATCCGCTTCCATTGGTCCCCGCATAGAAAAGCTTCGGATCGATTGCGCTCTGCGCAATCGATCGGACGTTGGTCGTCGTAAACCCATTATTGATCGTCTTCCAGGTCGCACCGCCGTCCTCGCTGCAATGCACGCCGTCCCGTCCAGCGAGATAGATCACACCCTGTCTTGTGCGGTCCAACACCATCGCAATGATCATCTGATCGGTGAGTGATTCACCGATCCGCTTCCACGATTTCGCCGCATCCGTCGATTTATAGAGCCCGGCAAGCGTTGCGGCATATATCGTATCAGGTTCATAGGGATCGACCAGAATCGACGTCACATTCAACGCGCGGGACGTCTTCACCATATCAGGTGGCACCAACCCGTTGTTCGCCTTCTCCCAATGGCCCGCCTGATCGGTTGACTTGTACACACCGCCGCTTGTCCCCGCATAGAGAACGGAGGGTTGCGCTGGATTCATACCCAGTGTTACCACCATGAGTACTTCTTTCATGCCTTCCATTTTCTTCGCCCAGTTCTCACCGCCGTTCTTCGTCTCAAACACACCCATCGTCGTGGCAAGAAAGATCTGCTGACTGTCAGCCGGATCGAACAGGAACTGATTCACGACCGAGGTAATCGTGGCATCATCCAGCCCCGAGCGCATGGACGCCCAGCGCTGCCCACCATCGTGGCTCTTGTAGACCGCGTCGCCTTTCGTTCCCGCATAGACCGTCGCCGGATAGACTGGATCGATCGCCATCGAAATCACGCGTGAGTGGCTCATCCCTTTCGAGAGATTCGTCCACGTCTGCCCACCGTCGCGCGTCTTGTAAATATAGTCGTTTGTGGCGACGTAGATGATATCAGGGTTCTTAGGATGAAGTTGAATGACGACGATCGGATCGCTGCGATTACAGCCGGATATCACCGCCTTCAGGAAAGCGAAGGCACAAACCAAGGAACAGAATATCCTGCGCCTCCCCCTACACCTCACGCCTCATGCCTCACGGGCTCTTGTTACCGATAGT
>JBQTHY010000097.1:0-15327 GCA_052389395.1 Nitrospiraceae bacterium
TATTACCCAAGAGTCCGTCGAGAACGCGCACGGTGTGAAGATCAAACTGCGATACGGGCAAGAACGCCTTCACGCCGATATCGACTAACATCCAGCACTTGATGCGCGAGACGATCTTTCCTTCGACGCTCTTCTCTTCTTTATAGAGTTTCTCGAGTTCTTCCCAAATCTTCATTTTGTCGGCTTTTTCTTTGGAAAGAACGAGATTGCCGTCTGCGTCCTCGCATTCTTCAATGTAGACTTGGAGTCGATCACCAACCTTGAGGTTCTGAAGTTCCTCGGACGAGAACTGATCGCTCGGGATCATCCCCTCCGACTTAAAGCCGATATCCACGACTACCTTGTCCATGGTGAGCGCCACCACACGGCCCTCGGTAATCGTGCCCTCTTGAAGATTCCGGAACGTTTCTTCGTACAACGCGGCTAACGCCTCGCGGTCTAACTCCGCGTCACCGCCCTTGGACACTGTACCCATGTGAGTTTCCTACTCTTCCGACTCTCGTCGGGTGCTGATGGTGAATTGCGTCGGGCTCACTCAGCATTGCGAGCACCGGCGGTCGGCCTGTCAGGGATCTGCTGCGCCTCGTCGTCCTGTTCTTTGGGAGCCAAGACTTCACCCAGAGCCGCAATGTGCTCGATCACCGTTCGGCTGACCTTCCCATAAAATCGCCTGACCTCGCCTTTGTCTTTCTGATCCCCCGTCTCAAACGTAATCGGAACCCCGAATCGCACCGTGACCTGGCGACAGCGAGGCCATCGGGCTCCCCTCGGCAACACGTCGAACGTCCCTTTCAAATACGCCGGAACCACTGGGCAGCCAGTCTGCCACACGATCACTCCGATGCCGGCTTTCGGAGGCCGTAGGTGCCCATCGTGACTTCGACCTCCCTCGGGGAAAATCACCACCACCTCGCCGGATTGAATCAGGCTGATCGCTTTCCCAAAGGCCTCTCTGTCCAGTCGGCCAAGCCGCACGGGAATCCACCCGAGCGACCTGAAAATGCCGTTCAACACCGGGACCGGGAACAGGTCACTGCGTCCGAGGTACCAGGCCCTCCGCTTCATCCCGCAACCGAGTAGCGGGATATCGAGGTAGCTGGCATGATTTGCGGCGACCAGCAGACCCCCCGTGGAAGGAATCTGACCCTCGACCTGATATCGGAAACACATCCAGCCGATCGTCCGCGTCAGAACCCAAAGAATATCGTAGAGAACCCTGGTCACGACACGGCCGATACCGCCGCCATCATCTGCTCCACCACTTGCTCAGCGTTCAGAGCAGAGGTATCGATTGGTCTCGCGTCTGCCGCGGGAATCAGCGGCGCAATCGTCCGGATTCGGTCCCGCCTGTCTCGGCCGGACAGATCCTGATATGTGGTTTCAATCGGTCCCTCATGGCCGCTGGAAACAAGTTCACGGTGACGTCGCTCAGCTCGCACCGTCGCATCCGCGTCGAGGAAAAATTTTAGTGGAGCAGAGGGAAATACCTTCGTGCCAATATCACGTCCTTCTGCGACCACCGAACCCCGTTGACCAATCTGCCGCTGGATGGGAAGCAGCCACTCACGGACCGCCGGAATCGCGGAGACGATGGAAGCGGCGGCCGTCACATCCGGTGTGCGGAGCTCGCCGGTGATGTCACGCTCGTTGACCAGCACATGCATAGCGTTGTTTTGAAATTGTACCTGAATCGAGGTGGATGCTAGAAGGTCCACCACCCGGTCGTGGTCCGTCGGCTGGATATTCGACCGCAGCACGTTCCAGGCGATCGCCCGATAAAGCGCGCCCGTATCGAGATAGAGATAGCCAAGGCGGGCAGCCAACAGTTTGGCCACCGTGCTCTTTCCCGCACCGGCCGGTCCGTCAATCGCAATAATCACTCGATGCCTCGTAGCCACGTCGCCCCTTTGAGTGGAGCCGTATTATAGCCCTCAAGGATGGTGCGTCAACAATGCCGAAAGCGCGGCCTCAAAATTCGGGAACGACGTCTCCAAACAGGCCGTATCGGCGATCGTCATGCTCGTATCCGCCGTGAGTCCTCCGATCGCCAGCGACATCGCCACCCGATGATCGTCATGGCTCTGTGCCTGGCCGGCAGCCTTTAGCCGCCCATTCTCTGCAGCTCTGCCTAACCCCCGAATGATCATGCCGTCTGGCTTTTCGGTTATCTGCACCCCCATCGCCTTCAACTCAACGCTCATGGTCGCAATACGATCACTTTCCTTGACCCTGAGTTCTTCAGCTCCGGAAATGATGGTGTCTCCCTGCGCCACAGCTGCCGCCACGCAGAGGATGGGAAACTCATCAATCGTTTGCGGAATGAGAGCAGGACCGATCTCTATACCCTTGAGGGGAGCGGACTTCACGCGAAGATCGGCCACCGGCTCTCCCGCTTCTTCCCGTTGACTGAGAATCTGGATATCGGCACCCATCGTTCTCATCACGTCGATCAGTCCGGTCCGGTTTGGATTGATACCGACATTCCGGATGGTAATATCAGAACCGGGCACAATCGTGGCTCCTACGATAAAGAACGCGGCAGCCGAGAAGTCGCCAGGAATCACCACGCGATTGCCAGCCCATCTAATCGCGGACTGCCCCTGCAGGACCAGCGTCTTGCCGTCCCTCGTGAGGGGAATTCCAAAGAACTGAAACATGCGTTCGGTGTGATCTCGTGAAGGGCGCGGTTCCCCAAACCTTGTGGTCCCTTCGGCGAACAGACCGGCAAGGAGAATCGATGATTTTACCTGAGCGCTCGCAACCGGGGATAAGTACTCGATGCCGTGGAGTCGCTTGCCCGTAATGGCCAGCGGAGCCAGCTCTCCTCCCTTGCGCCCCGCGATTACGGCCCCCATTTCTCGCAGGGGCTTGACCACGCGTCCCATGGGACGACGGCGGACCGACTCGTCACCAGTGAGAACGGTGAAGAAATCCTGCCCCGCCAGCAGGCCCGCCAGCAGACGAATACACGTCCCAGAGTTGCCGCAATCGATCGGCCCTCTTGGTTCGGCCAAACCCCGGAATCCTTTGCCGTGTACGGTCAATTGACCGGGCTCCTCATCGATCCGGACACCAAGCGCCCGAAAGGCCCGCATCGTGTTCAGGCAATCCTCTCCTCGGCAGTAGTTCGACACCGTACTCGTTCCTTCTGCCAGCGCGGTGAGAATGATGGCGCGATGAGTGATGGATTTGTCTCCGGGAACCATCAGCGTTCCCTTGAGTATTCGGCCTGGAGTGATCGCCAATGACGTCATCGTCACCTTACGCACTGAGAGAAGGGCGCGCGTTCAGTTTCTCACGTTCGAGTTTTGCCCGTTCGAGCGCCCTTTCTATTCCGGCGGCATCGCCCGCCTTGATCAGTTGCTTCAGTTCTTCCAAGGCCCGCTCGTACCCCTCGATAAAGGACACCACATTGTCTCGATTCCACAAGAAAATATCGCGCCACATTTCAGGAGAACTTGCGGCGATCCGCGTCGTGTCCCGCAAACCACCACCCGAGTGGCCAAGGAGATCCAATGAGGGCAGCTGATGATCGCGAAGATCGGCCAAAGCGTTCATGAGCGCAAACGCAGCCACATGGGGCAAGTGGCTGACTGCGCCGAGAATTTGATCGTGGACATACGGGTCCATGGTCAACAGAATCGAGCCGGTCTCCTCCCACAGTTGCCTGATGCGTTCAAGAGCCTGGGGATCAGTCCGCTTTGTCGGGGTCAGAATGCACCGCGCTTCCGTGAACAACCGATCGGACCCCGCAGCCACACCGGTTTTCTCTTTCCCGGCAATGGGATGGGCGCCGACAAAATGCACTCCCGCCGGCATCATCGCTTCGGACCGTTCGACCAGAGCTCCTTTCACACTCCCGACATCGCTCACGATTGCCCCGGGTGCCAGGCAATGCGCCCATTCCTTGAGATGGCGCTCATAGGTATCCACGGGGGTCGCGAGAATCACCAGATCCGCCCCCCGGACACCCTCCTTCGGATCGGCCACATACCGATCGATCGCGCCCATTTCGACGGCGGTCTGGAGATTCTCAACGCGCCGGCCAATGCCCACGACATGATCGGCCAAGGCTTTTTGCCGAAGGATCAACCCGAGCGATCCGCCGATCAGTCCTACACCGATTATCGCGACCTGCTTGAAATGAACTGCCATGGCCGCTGTGCCTAAATTTCTCGCCCCACGGCTCTTGCGATATTTCCCAGGTCGTAGACCAACGCCTTGAACTTCGAGGGCTTGATCGATTCTTCTCCGTCGCACAGCGCGCATTCGGGATTCGAATGGACCTCGATGAGCAGTCCATCGGCGCCGGCTGCGACCGCTGCTTTTGACATCGGGGCGACGAGGTCCCACTTCCCTGTGGCATGGCTGGGGTCCACGATGACGGGGAGATGCGAGAGTTCTTTCAAGGTCGGAACGGCTGCGAGATCGAGCGTGTTGCGATACTGCGTTTCGAAAGTGCGAATGCCTCGCTCGCAAAGCATGACGTTGCGGTTCCCGCGCGACATGATGTACTCCGCAGACAAGAGAAACTCCTTGATGGTGGCGGAAAGCCCTCGCTTCAGGAGAACGGGCTTGTCATAGGCTCCGACTTCCTTCAGGAGTTCGAAGTTTTGCATGTTCCTGGCACCGATCTGAATGATGTCCGCCTTTTCGAGGAAGAGTTCGATATCTCTGGTGTCCAGAATTTCGCTGACAACGGGCAACCCAGTTTGTTTCTTGGCCTCCAGCAAGTAATCCAGCCCTTCGCGACCTAAGCCTTGAAAGGAATAGGGCGACGTCCTGGGCTTGTACGCCCCGCCCCGGAGAATCGAGGCACCCGCTGCCTTCACCTCGTGCGCAATCCCCACGGTGAGTTCGAGCCGTTCCACTGCGCAGGGTCCCGCCATAATCGCTAGCTTCTTGCCGCCGATCTTCACCCCGCTGACATCGATAATCGTCTCTTCCTTCTTGAACTCGCGACTCACGAGTTTCCACGGGGCCAGGATGGGTAAGACACTTTCCACACCGGGAAGAGCCGTTAGCGGCTGATTGTGAAGAATCCGGTCATCGCCGATCACGCCGATGATGGTGCGCTCTTGACCTGTAGAGATCTGTGACTTCAAGCCAAGCTCCCGCAATCGGTCGATAATGTGATCAACTTCGCGTTCCGAGGCCTCAGGTTTCAACACAATGATCATGGTTTCCTCGCTATTCTTCCCTTCCTACCTCAAGACTTTCTGGAGCGCCTGGAGGAAGGCGGTATTCTCATCGGACTGACCGATGGTGACGCGGAGCATCGTCCCATCGATATGTCGCACGATAATCCCTTCGCGCAGCAACGCTTCAAACACCTGTTGCCCGTCTCGCTGGACATCGAAAAAGAGAAAATTCGCTTCGCTAGGAATAGGGGTAAGGCCAAGCGCGCTCAGGCCGTTGGCGACCTGCTCCATCCCGGCTGAAGTGACGGCCCGACTCTTGGCAACGTGCTCGTCATCCTCCAACGCGGCCACTGCCGCTCTCTGGGCGAGGCTGTTTGCATTGAAGGGAGGCCGAATCCGGTTCAGAAAATTAATAATCTCAGGTGTGCTCATGCCGTACCCGATCCGCAACCCCGCTAACCCGTAAATTTTAGAAAACGTCCTTAGGACAATCGCGTTACGCCCCTGCTTCACATACGCCATCGAGTCGGGGAATTCAGGATTGCGGACATATTCGAAGTAGGCTTCATCAAACACAACGATGACATCGTGAGGGACCTTGGCCATAAGCCGATCGACTGCCTCAGCCGATACCATCGTCCCAGTCGGATTATTGGGATTGCAGAGGAAGAGCAACCGAGTCCGTGGGCTGATGGCCTGGGCCATGGCTTCAAGATTGTGCGTCCAGTTTACAAGAGGCACCACGACCGGTTTCCCGTGCGCGGCGGTGACTTCCATCTTGTAGATGACGAATGTGTGATCGGCCATGACAGCTTCGTCCCCGGGGGTCAAGAACGTTCGGACCAACAACCCGAGAATCTCATCGGACCCATTGCCCAGGATGACCTGCTCCCTCGTGACCTTCCAGCGATCCGCTATCGCCTGCCGGAGTCGATAGCCACCGCCGTCAGGATATCGATGTAGCGTGCTATTTGCTCCAGCCAAAGCCGCCACGGCTTTGGGCGAAGGCCCGAGCGGATTCTCATTGGAGGCGAGTTTAATCACGCGCGTGAGACCGAGTTCACGCTGCAGTTCCTCGATCGGCTTCCCGGGAACGTACGGACTGAGCGATAGGATGTCTGGGTGGATGTGCAGCGTCATGGCTTTAGCTATGGGTGGGATAAGAGCCCAAAATCTTCATAAACAGACAGCGCCCCTTAATTTCTTCAACCGCCTTATTCACCCGATCTTCAGCGATATGGCCCTCGACATCAATGAAGAAGATGTATTCCCAGGCCTTCCGCTGCGAGGGTCTGGATTCGATCTTCGTCATGCTGATTCCGTGAGAGGCGAAAGGGCGGAGTAGGTCATAGAGTGCCCCCACCTTGTCTTTGACTGACAACATCAAGGAAGTCTTGTCTTTGCCGGTTCGCTCGGACGCTTTCTGCGACAGCACCAGGAAACGAGTAAAGTTGTTCAAGTTGTCTTCAATGCGCGCCTTGATGACTTTCAGCCCGTACAATTGGCCGGCGAGTTCTGAAGCAATCGCGGCTGACGAAGGTTCATCGATACAGAGTTCGGCTGCCCGCGCCGTGCTGGCCACTTCTACCGCCGGAACGTGGGGAAGGTTAGTTTCTAACCAATTCCGACACTGCGCAATCGCATGCGGATGAGAGTAGATTTTCCTCACCTCCTCGATGAGCCCGGACTTCGACAGGAGATGATGCGAGACCTCTTGGAGAACCTCTCCGTAGATCAGCAAGTTGGAGTCGATAAACATGTCGAGGGTATGATTCACGACGCCTTCGGTGGTGTTCTCAATCGGCACGACCCCGAAATTGGCTCGCCCGCGCTCGACCTCACTGAAAACCTCCTTAATGCTGTGGACCGGCACGTAGTGGGCCGACGAGCCAAATTTCTGCATGCAGGCCATGTGGGTAAAGGTCGCCCGTGGCCCCAGGTACGCCACTTTCTGGGGTCCCTCCAATGACAAGGAGGCAGACATGATTTCCCGATAGACCGATCGGATGGCATCACTGGGGAATGGGCCGGTGTTCAGATTGGTCAATCGTTCAATGATGGCTGCTTCTCGGCCTGGAGTATGGAGGTTGGCCTCCGCGTCCTTTTCTTTCTTAAGTTTTCCGATCTCGATGACATTCTTGGACCGCTCGTTCAGCAGACGAATGATTTCGTCATCGATCCGATCGATTTCTTTACGATATTCGAACATGTCTTTCGGCATGACGAGCAAACCTCGGACTTCGAACCAGGAGATCTTCCTGATCCCCAGAAGGGCAGGGGAGCCCCTACGCACAAGTCTGAAATTTTACAGGAACGATTGAATCTATTGCAAGGATAGCGCTGGGGTTTCAGGGATTTTGGAAGGAGTAAGGAAGGACAATCGGCGGCGGAGTCGTACGGTTCCCGGATCAATTGTCGCGCGCTAGATGAGCAAGGTTGTGGGCCGCTTGAAGTGCTCGAAGGCCAGCCGGGTGACCTGCCGTCCTCGGCCAGTTCGATCCAGGAAGCCAGCCTGGATCAGGTAGGGTTCATACACGTCCTCGAGGGTGCCCTTATCTTCCTGAACCGCCGCTGCCACGGACTCAACCCCGACGGGCCCGCCATTGAACTTCTCGATGATCGTGAGAAGGATCTTCCGATCCATTGCGTCAAATCCGGCCTCATCGATTCCCAACCAGGCCAAGCCTTCTTGCGCGACCTGCTTGGTGATATGCCCATCGGCCTTGATCTGGGCATAATCTCTGATCCGTCTGATCAGCCGATTGACGATCCGTGGCGTTCCGCGAGCCCGACGCGAAATCTCTGCCGCGCCCTCTCGATCAATCCCGATTCCCAAGACTCTGGCCGACCGAGTCACAATGGCTTCCAGCTCGGACGGTGAATAGAATTCCAGCCGATAGACGAAACCGAATCGGTCCCGAAGGGGAGAGGTCAGAGCGCCTGCTCGCGTCGTCGCGCCCACGAGCGTAAAGCGGGGTAGATCGAGCTTGACCGTTTTCGTCGAAGCCCCTTGGCCAATTACCAGATCGAGTTGATAGTCCTCCATGGCAGGATAGAGCGCCTCTTCAATCGACGCCGGCAGGCGATGGATCTCGTCGATGAAGAGGACATCATGCTCTTGCAAATTCGTCAGAATTGCCGCGAGATCACCGGCATGGGCCAGGACCAGCCCGGATGTGGACCGCAATGAGGCTCCCATCTCCTTCGCGATAATATGAGCGATCGTGGTCTTCCCAAGGCCGGGCGGACCGTAGAAGATCGCGTGGTCGAGCGCTTCCCCTCGCTGCCTGGCCGCCTCAATGCAAATTCGAAGCGACTCCTTCATTTTCTCCTGACCGACATAGTCATCGAGCGTTTGAGGGCGAAGGACGTTTTCCAGGCCTCGCTCGTCGTCTGTCACACGGTTTGTCATGAGCCGTTCGATCATGGAGTCGTGCTACACCTATTTCTTATCCGGAACCTGTTGATACTTCGGGGGAGGCGGCAAGGCTCCTTGTCCAGGCTTGGCCGTACTGCCGCAATCTGGAGGGCAGGTTTTGAACCCTTGGGTCGGGTCGGGCAAGTGTTGCTCCATTTTCTTCAACTGGCATTGCGTCATTCGTCCACCATCCTTGCTGCCGCAACGGGCTGGGACCGATGAGGCGCCGATTTCTGCATAGTCTTCCGGACAGGACCCGCAGACCGAGATCATGTTCGCCCCGAGTGGCACGCATTGAACGAGGGTCGGATCGCCATCCTTGCAAATTTCCGCCGATTGGGTAACGCCTGTGGTCGCATACCCATCCGGGCAGGTCCCGCAGGTCATTCTGATGCTCTTGGGTTCAGCGGCTTCTTCAGCAGCTCCCAAGGAAGGGATGGTCCCGACGACGAGGGCTACTGCCGCATAGATCAAAAGCACAAGTCGCTTGGCAACATCCGGTTCGCCTGGTGACATACCTTACCTCCTTGCAAGCGCCTTGAGTCCTTCTCGGATCAGATCTCTCAGCACCATCGGACTTCCTGCAACCTTCGTGGCTCGCTTCAAGGCTTCTCTGGCATCCTGTGGACGATAGCCTAAATTTACCAGAGCGGACAGGGCATCCTCATAGGGGCCATCAAAACCTGGCACGTCAGATGCGGACCCCTGAACAGGGCTTGGCTGAATTTTCGCCACCTTGTCCTTCAGCTCTAGCGCGATTCGGCCCGCGGACTTCTTCCCGATGCCTGGAACGGTCCCGAGCTTTTCCACGTCTTCAGTCTGAATCGCACGGAGGAGTTCAGGAATAGGCAAGCTGGAAAGGACACTGAGCGCCAATTTTGGACCGATGCCCGACACAGTTGTCAGCAGCAAGAACAATTCCTTCTCGCTGTGTGAAAGGAATCCGAAGAGCTGAATCGCATCTTCCCGGAGATGCGTATGGATATTCAGCGCGGTAATTTCGTCAAGATTCGGGAGGGCGTCATAGGTGCTCAGTGGAATATGAACTTCATATCCGACCCCCTGAACGTCAAGCGTGAGGTGGGTCGGAGCTTTGAATGCCAACCGCCCCGTGAGAAAGGCGATCATTTCGTCTCGTTACTCTGGTGACGTCGCCAAGCCTGACTGGGCGTCTTTTATCCCGCCGCAGCCACCTTTTCCATCACTTCATCGGAGATATCGAAATTCGCATGAACTTTCTGAACGTCATCGTGCTCATCCATGACTTCCATCAACTTGAGCATCTGCTCAGCAGGCTTTTCGTCAAGACGGATGGTGTTCTGGGGGAGGTAGGTGATTTCGGCAAGAGCGATTTCGATTTTGGCATCCGCGAGCGCCTTTTTCACGGCTTCAAAATCATGGGGACCTGTGATGACCTCAAAGGATTTTTCGGCGACTCTGACGTCTTCAGCGCCGGCGTCCAGCGCTAAGGAGAGGAGCGTATCCTCATCCACCTTGCCTTTCTCGACCGTCAGGAGCCCCTTTTTCTGGAACTGCCATGCAACGGCGCCAGCCTCGGCCAAATTCCCATGGTTTTTCGTGAACAGACTTCGGATCTCCGCCACGGTTCGATTCCGATTATCACTCGTGATCTCCAGCAAGAGGGCAGTGCCTCCAGGCCCATAGCCTTCCAATGAAAACTCTTCATAGGTGACGCCCGGAAGTTCGCCCGTTCCCCGCTGGATGGCTTTTTTCATCGTGTCGCCCGGCATGTTGGCTTCCTTGGCCTTGGCGATCGCAAGACGAAGCCGAGGATTGCCGTCGGGATCCCCGCCGGAGCGAGCTGCTATGGTGAGCTCCCTGATGATTCTCGTAAAAATCTTGCCGCGCTTCGCGTCTTGCGCCGACTTATGGCGCTTGATGGTTGCCCAGTGACTATGCCCGCCCATGTGTACCTCCTCTATGCCGGCCTGACTCTCTGGGCTGGCTAGAGACGCTTCGTGAGACAGCATTAACTGTTCAAAGTGTACACGTAGCACAGGCTTCGGAAAGGTGTC
The DNA here is from genome assembly GCA_052389395.1 of Nitrospiraceae bacterium. Taxonomy (GTDB): domain Bacteria; phylum Nitrospirota; class Nitrospiria; order Nitrospirales; family Nitrospiraceae; genus Nitrospira_D. Next base: position 10,596 of record JBQTHY010000097.1, read on the forward strand.
AATTACGCCTGGTCCTGATCGGGCTGGTCTATTCGAAAAACAGGAGGAGCTGAGCACCGATTAGAAAAATGTGTCCAACCCATACGAGTTCCCACCTTCTCACGGACCGATTCGATGAGCCGGTTAGCCATTCACCAACGAATTTGGACGCCCCGGCGCTGACGGCTGTTGCTCCCATGATGGCATGGTGCAACTCGATCGCATGTACACCCTGGTGTGTCCCGTGGGAATGCACGAACAGCGTCGCCCCTCCGATCACGACATAAAGGAGCAACGGAACTCCCCAGGCAGGATGCCTGACCCACCCGATCCCGCGAATGAACTCGCTTATGGTAACGGTCGTGGCAAAAACACCGTACAACTTGTGGAGAAGAATTTCCTGATCCTGCCCGGAGAATGTCTGTATGAAGCTCAGTGAGCCGATCGGCCATGCTTCATGATCGCTCCATACCAGCAGGAAAACCCCGACTGCCCCGAAAGCCCCGGAAAGGACCAAGCGGGCCCATACAGGCGGAAGAAACCGCAGCGTGCGGCCCAACTCAGAAAGTCCGATCAGTAGGGTGCACAAGCCTGCGAAGCGGTGATTAAATTGTGAATAGGCAATCCCTTGGGCGGAGCCTTCCCACCTGTGACCGGCATGGGATGGTTGAGGTTCAAGTGCGGCAGCAGGTTCATAAGAGGGCGTGTGATCACTGAAGGGAAATTGCGCGTGCGACGGCGGGATCCTCGTGAATTGAATGCCCACCAGAACAAGGATGATCAGAACCCAGGGCCACTTTCTGCTTAGGCAGAAGAGATAGTACTTGAGAGCGGGTAGTTGAAAGGCCCATCCAGACGGTCGGACGGGCCTTAAAGCGACCTGGCCCATAATCGTCCTGGCTTACATGAACTTCATAAACTTATCCTTCGCTTCATCCATCACCTGGGTAGTAACCGTCACCAGCCCGCGCTCCTTCGCGATACGTTCGATTTCCTTTCGTGCCATGGGACGGATGAAATCCGGAATATTATTCAACCGCTGCTCGGCTTCACGTGACCAGGTGATGCCGTTCGGCGAGTCATTTTTTGAGTCATCCATCACTTGGAGGGTAATCGTCTTGTACCCCTGCTTGCGTGCGAAGGCTTCCACACTGCCTTGAACCATGGGTTTCACGAATGCGGGGAGGCGATCGAGTTTCGCCTTCGCATCGGCGGTCCAAGTAAATTCTGAAGAAGCGGACGTGATTCCACTCCCCGGCGTCTCTCCCGTCGTCAGCCCCATTTCTGCTACCATGGAGGAAAATGGACAGCCCCCACTCGTTTTTTCTCCGGCCTCGGCCGGAGACGCCGCCTGCCTTGCGACGGGTTGCCCCCCCTGAATCTTCTCGTTGAGATGGGCCTCCATCTGGCCGGCGCCGGCCAATGTCGCATCCTTCAAGGTTCCTCGGGTCATTTCGAATGGCTCTGCTGGCGCAGACCGTCCACCCAGCTTCACGCCCAACGAACTGATCATCTGCGTTTCCCCCTGATTGGTCACCATGGAGAACTTCGCGCCGCACGATGGGCAACCGAAGAACACGCCGAGCGAACCCTCACCAGGCTTCTCGACCTTTTCGAAGTTCATGTACGTTTCGCAATTGAGGCAAACAAATTTCATACCGGCTCCTTTATATATACGCCTACAGTGTCTGAGCCAAGACTTTTTTATAGTCCACGATAAAGGCTACCTGCTCCGCAATCTTCTGGTACTTTTTGATGGTCGGGTAGGTTGCATCCAGCAGCGGGGCCCCCTTATCGAAGGTCTTGGCCAGGGTGTGGTCGAAGGGAATGCGGCCGAGCAGCGGAACGTTCAGCGCGTCGCACAGCGCCTGCGTGTTGCCTTCGAAGAGTGCCGATTCGACGCCGCAGGCGGGGCATCGGTACTCGCTCATGTTTTCGATCATGCCGAGGACCTTAATATTCATGTCGCGGGCGTAGGAGACCGATTTCTGCACAACATCCGAGGCGATTTCAGACGGCGTCGTCACGACAATGGCCCCGGCGAGGTCCGGAATGAATCCCGCGATGACCGGAGGTTTGTCGGCGGCGGCTCCAGGCGGTAAATCGGCCAAGAGATAATCCAGCTCACCCCAGGCGACGTCCGCCAGGAATTCGCGGATCACGTTCATTTCCATGACGCCGAGCCAGACCGGGCTCAAGTCCATCGGCCCTTTCCAGCGGACCGGCGAGGTCGCGCTGAGGAAGAACTCCATCGATGCGACCTTGACGCCCAATGGGCCGGTCGGGGGAACCGCCCCGCCGGAAGTCATTGAGAGCGACTGGCCGCGCATCCCCAGCATCCGCGGCACGCAGGGGCCGTTCAGATCTACATCCAACAGGCCGACTTTGTTTCCGAGGCGGGCCAGTGCAAGGGCCAGGTTTACGGTCGTCATGCTCTTGCCCACGCCGCCCTTGCCGCTCATCACGACCAACTTGTGGCGGATCCCAGCCATGCGGGCCTGAACCTGCTTCATCTGCTCGGTCATCTGCTGGACGACCTTCGCGTCGTCTCGGTACTGCAGATTGCTGAGGATCGTTTTGAGGTCTTTGTCAGCCATGATTTTCTCCACGAGCGTTCAGCTCGTTAGCGATCAGCTTTCGGAAACGGGCTTGCTGATGGTTGAACGCTGAAAGCTGATCGCCTGCTGAATCACCGTAGCACAGCGTTTTCAGAGCAGTCAAACCCGTCTATTGGCTGACCAATGATCGTTGACACTTCGCCAAAGGACACCTCCGACCATGGCACAAAAGGTCAGGAGGACTCCAAATATTGCGAAGATTCTAAATCTGAGAGGACTGAACTAAGCTTCGATAGGATTTTGTCCCTGGAAAAGGCCTGAAGGTCGGAGCAAGGCTGCCGCAAAGCCCCCCGAGCCATTGAGAGGTCTTTCGTTTCCCACGTCTCCTAGATCGAATACTGGAAAGTGGGTCTGACCCCCACCGGCTGTGCCAGCACGCCCTTCCGCTTCAGCTCCTCGATGATCTGTTTCCCGGCTTCGTCGAAGTTCTTGGGGCCGGTAAACTGCAGATCCGTGTTCGGCGGCGGCTCTTCCTGCGATTTGCTCATGTGGACGGCGATGACCGGCGCCGGATTGACCAACGTGCGAATGGTGGGCAGTGCCTGCCGGTACGCTGCCCCGAAGGGATTCGTCGTCGAGATAACGATCAGGCCCGTGTCGATCAGGAGCCGGGCGACCTCGCCGTAGCGGCGGGCCATTTCTTTGGTGTCGGCTTCGACCAAGTCTGCGTCCAGACCTCGGCGGAGGTTATCGCCGTCCAACAAATAGGCATGACGGCCTTCCGCGACCAGCAGCGATTCCAGCTTGCGGGCCAAGAACGACTTCCCCGTATGCTCGCCGCCCGTGAGCAGCACGATGGCCGCTCGGTGGCCGTAAAATTGTGCTCGTGCCTCGGGGCCCACCTCGCCCTTGACCCAGGCAAAGTCTCGCCGCCGCGCTTCTTCGCGTAGAAATTCCTGGTCGTCATGCACCAGTTCCGTGATGATCCCGCCACCGGCGATATCATACTCGTCCACGAGCACAAACCGACCGGTTGCTTCAGCCGAGGCCGAGAGGTCGAAAGCCACGGGTGTCTTGGCACGGAGGGTCAATTCGGCCACCTGATTTTTATTCACTGCGTCGCTGCCTTGCTGCAAAGCCAGGTCCATCGTATCGATGATCCGGTGGATCGCCGCGACCTCGCAGTCCACCTCTTTAGTCGCCATGCGGAGAAGGTACTTCCGTCCCTTCTCCAACGCCCTCTTCCCCAACCAGAAGACGTTGGCTCGGAAGGCTGTCGAGACTTGCGGTAGGTGCTCCTGATGCGAGGCGATCTCACCACGCTCCACAAATATTTGTTCGTCGAGCGTGATCCCGATCGATTGGCCGGCCTGGCCTTCCGTCGGTGGGGGTTCGATATTGAAGGCTTCGACGGACTTGATGTTGGCCCGTTTGTTCGACGGCGAGAACACCAGATGATCGCCGATTTTCAACCGGCCAGCCGTAATACGGCCGGTGATGATGCGGCGAGCGTCAAACTTGTAGACGTCCTGGACCGTTAGCCGGAGGGGCTGCTCGGAGCGCGCCGTTTCTTTCTTGAACATGCTCAACGAATCCAACACAGTCGGGCCGGTATACCAGAGCATCTTCTTGCTCCGGCTTACGATGTTGTCTCCGAGCTTTGCGCTGACCGGAATCACCCGCTCCGGAACGGCTCCGAATTGCCCTAAGAACTCCCGATATTCCTTTTCGATTCCGTCGAAGACATCTTGCCGGTAGCCGACCAGGTCCATCTTATTGACCACGACGGCGAACTGGCGGACGCCGAGCAGCGAGAGCAAATACCCATGTTTCTTGGATTGTTCCTTGACGCCCTCCAACGCATCGATGAGGAGCAAAGCCGCCTCAGCGCGCGCCGCGCCGGAGACCATGTTCTTGAGAAACTCCTTGTGGCCAGGGGCATCGATGATGATGTACTGGCGCCCTTTCCAGCTGAAGAAGGTGCGCGCGGTATCAATGGTGATGCCTTGTTCCTGTTCCTCAAGAAACGCATCAAAGAGAAAAGCGTACTCAAATTCTTTCCCTTGCTGGCGGCATATCGCCTGTACCTTCTCCAGCTTGCCGTCCGGCAAAGAGCCGGTGTCCGCGTAGAGCCGTCCGAGCAGGGTGGACTTGCCATGATCGACATGCCCGACAATGACAATGCTCATCGTCTC
>JBQTHY010000098.1:0-2598 GCA_052389395.1 Nitrospiraceae bacterium
TGTGGTGCTGTATCTTGCAGGGCAGCTCGTGTTGGGATTCCACCTCACCCATGCGGTGTCCAGCAGTCTGCAGACGATGGGGCTTGAGCACGCAGCCCTCAATCGTCTGTTCAAGGCGTCGGGTCCGGCGGTCGCGCTGCTGGTGGTGCTCGGCAATATGATGATCATTTTCGCAATCTTCCTGGGAATCGTGGGCGTATGACAAAGCTTGAGTCAAAAGTCCCTTCCGGTCCTCTGGAGACCAAATGGGACCGTCATCGGTTCAGCGAAAAACTGGTCACCCCCACCAACAAGCGGCAGATCAAGGTCATCGTCGTGGGCACTGGTCTGGCCGGGGCCAGCGCGGCCTCCACACTGGGTCAACTCGGCTACCAGGTGGAGTGTTTCTGTTTTCAGGACAGCCCGCGCCGCGCCCACAGTATTGCGGCGCAGGGCGGGATCAATGCGGCGAAGAATTATCAGGACGATGGGGACAGCGTGGCTCGGCTCTTTTACGACACGATCAAAGGCGGCGACTTCCGTTCGCGTGAGGCGAATGTCTATCGCCTGGCGCAGGTCAGCACGCAGATCATCGATCAATGTGTTGCGCTCGGCGTCCCCTTCGCCCGGGAGTATGGCGGGCAACTGTCTAACCGGTCGTTCGGTGGCGTGCAGGTGTCGCGCACGTTCTACTGCCGAGGGCAGACAGGGCAACAGCTCCTTCTGGGCGCCTATTCCGCTCTCTGCTGGCAGATCGAGCGCGGGCAGGTGACGATGCATCCGCGCACCGAGATGCTCGACCTCATTGTAGTCGACGGGCATGCGCGGGGGATCGTAGTTCGCGATTTGGTCTCCGGGGGTGTGGCGGCGCATACCGCGCATGCCGTGGTGCTGGCGACGGGAGGGTACAGCAACGTTTACTATCTCTCCACCAATGCAAGCGGCAGCAACGTGACCGCGACGTTCCGTGCCTGGAAGCAGGGCGCCGCCTTCGCGAATCCCAGTTTCACGCAGATTCATCCGACGGCGATCCCGCCGAGCGAAACACACCAGGCCAAGTTGACGCTGATGTCCGAATCCCTACGCAACGATGGTAGACTGTGGGTGCCGAAGGCGCCGTCTGATCGCCGGCCTCCGGATGAAATTCCTTCCACTGAGCGGGACTATTTTCTGGAGCGCCGCTACCCGCGCTTCGGCAATCTGGTGCCGCGCGACATCGCGTCTCGCGCCGTCAAGACACTGTGCGACGAGGGCCGGGGTGTCGGGCCCGGCGGCCACGGGGTGTATTTGGATTTTGCCGACGTGATTGCGCAAGAGGGACTCGACGTGGTCCGTGAGCGGTACGGCAATCTGTTCGACATCTATCAGCGAATCACCGGGGAAGACGCCTACCGGATTCCCATGCGGATCTATCCCGCGCCCCATTATACGATGGGGGGCCTGTGGGTCGATTACAATTTGATGAGCACCGTACCAGGCCTCTTTGTCATCGGCGAGGCGAATTTCGCGGACCACGGAGCGAATAGGCTGGGGGCTAGCTCGCTGATGCAAGGATTGGCCGATGGGTATTTCATCCTGCCCTATACGATCGGTCACTACTTGGCAACCACGAAGATCATCCCGATAGCCGAGGATCACAGAGAGTCGCGAGCAGCCTTGGAACGCGTGGCTGGCAGGGTGACGAAACTCCTCAGAGGGCAGGGGCGGCGGACGGCTGCATCGTTCCATCAGCAGCTTGGCCGCATCTTGTGGGATCATTGTGGCATGGAACGCTGTGCAGCGGGGCTGGATCAGGCGCTGCAATCGATCCCGGCGTTGCGCGAAGAATTCTGGCGCGATGTGGCCGTTCCTGGCTCAGGAGAGTCGTTCAATCAAGAGCTGGAGTATGCAGGACGGGTGGCGGATTTTCTCGAATTCGCCGAACTGCTCTGTCATGACGCGTTACATCGAGAAGAATCTTGCGGGGCGCATTTCCGCGAGGAACACCAAACGCCTGATGGAGAACCGAAGCGCGACGACAGCCGGTTCGCTCACGTAGCTGCGTGGGAATATCGGGAGAACGGTCCACCCATTTTACACAAGGAACCGCTCATCTTCGAGTTTGTTCAGCCGACAACCAGAAGCTACCAGTAAGACGTGAAACGTCTATCGTGAAGCGTCAGAGAGAGGTCCGCGCAGATATGAAATTCACGCTCAAGATTTGGCGCCAGCAGGGTCCCGACGACAAAGGCCGATTTGTGACCTATCAGACTCACGAAGTAAGCCCTGACATGTCATTCTTGGAAATGCTCGACGGCGTGAATCAGGGATTGATCATAAAGGGCGACGAGCCGGTGGCTTTTGAGCATGACTGCCGCGAAGGGATCTGTGGGAGTTGCTCGCTCGTGATTAACGGGGTGCCCCACGGCCCCGAGCGCGGTATTGCGACGTGTCAGCTGTATATGCGGCGGTTCTCCGACGGAGCCACCATCACGATCGAACCCTGGCGCGCGCGCGCGTTCCCTATCATCAAAGATCTGGTCGTGGATCGGCAGGCACTGGATCGAGTAATGCAAGCAGGCGGCTACGTCTCCGTCAACACCGGTGGCGCAGTAGATGGCAATGCACTGTTAATCGGCA
>JBQTHY010000099.1:0-2451 GCA_052389395.1 Nitrospiraceae bacterium
GAACTCATCGGCACCTGTACGCTGGTTTTCATCGGGACGGCGACCGCGGTCTTTGCCGGTTCGGGTATCCTGGGGCCCGGCGGGGGTATGGGCATTCTGGCGATCGCCTTCGCGTTCGGTTTTACCCTTTTGGTGCTCGTCTACGCGATCGGCCCCACCTCCGGATGCCACGTAAATCCCGCAGTTACTATCGCAATGCTCGTTGCGAGGAAAATCGGTGTTCAAGACGGGATTGCCTATATCATCGCGCAGGTTATCGGCGCGTTCTTGGCGAGCCTCGTGCTATTGGGGATCCTGTCGGGGGTTAGGGGGAGCACGTCAGCGGGAATAGCAGAGTATTCGCGTTCAGTTCACGGTTTGGGTGCAAATGACGTACCGCCCTTTCTTTCCGTAAGCTCTGCCCTTGGCTTCGAAGTTGTTCTGACGGCACTGTTTCTTTATGTGATTTTCAATGCCACTTCATCCGCAGCCAAGCCCGAGACAGCGGGTCTGGCTATCGGGGGGTACCTCTTCGTCGCCCACCTAATTGGTGTCCCGCTCGGTGATTCGTCTTTAAACCCTGCGCGAAGCATCGGGCCTGCGATCCTTCAGGGGGGAACGGCGCTGGTCAACGTGTGGGTATTTATTGTGGCTCCCATCATAGGGGGCCTCATCGGTTTTGTCTTGTTCAGGATAACTTCGAAAGACTGAAGCCTAGGGTTTGTCGGCTGTCCTTGTGCGTCGGCTGGCTTCGGGATCCGCCGATAAGGGAATTGGCTGAAGATCAGGGCAATTTCCTCGCGAGAGCGTTTATATGCTGCGCGCAGACAGAGTGATCGAGTGATAATGCGCCGAGCCTTTCTCGGCACCATAGCAGGCATCCCCCTCACCATGCCGCCGGTTTTTGAATAAAGCGGGCGTTCATGCGTGCGTTACTTGCCGCGGCCATCTTCACGGGATTGTCGATACGCCCCGCGCCTGCATGACCGCTTTTGGCCGATTGCGGTCTTTCGCGGTGGGGCAGTTCATGCACGCGTGCCACCGAACGACGGCTTGCACGACGACGCGCCGCGAGAGGCGCGCGTGAAGCCGGACGTTAGGCTGTGCCCCTAACTTCTTGCTTCCATGCTATGCTCTTGTCGCGTTCCGGAGGAGCACCGGCTCGCAGCTATTGGCAACAATCTTTGGTGCCGGATGTGAGACACGGGGAGCATACCAACGTGAGCTTACCCGGGCGGCTGTTCGCGAGGGCAGAGGTTAGCCCTTCGACTGTCTCTTGCCATCAGTGCGTGCCGGCTATATGAGGCTTGTGGATCCCACGGCGCAAATCGACCCTTCTACACAGGATGGCCGATGGCGAAGGAGCCTTGGCTTGGCATTGTCGGGCACGGAACCACGGGTGCCTACGGCATAGAAGCGGGTATTCACCTCCGCTGGCAGTTCCGGCCGGAGATGGGATTCCCGCTTGGTGGTTTCCAGCTGTACCGGCGGCTGCGCAGCGCCGGTCCCAAGCCACTGTGCTTCTCGTTGCAACAGACTGCCACCGGCTCGGTCCCCGCCGAGATTCTTGCCGGGAAGGACAAGGTAGCCCTCAGGCTCCTGAACGGCACGATTAAGGTCGCCGAGCGGCAGCTCGCGCAACTCCCGTATAACGCGGCAGGCGAGTTCTTCCAGTCGCTTCCGCCGTACCCAGCGCACGGGACGATCAAGGTGCTCGAGCTGCTTGCCGCCCGCGAGCCACAAGGCCTAGAGCTACACGCGCACCTGCCATTCGCCTGTCACGAGATCGCGCTCCTTTTCGAGATGCCTGCCGGCAGCCGGGTTATCCTCGAGGCCTACGACGGATCGCGTCGGGTAGATGCGGTGTCTGACACGTCTCGGGCGCGTACTATCCGGGAAATCCACCATTAGCCCTTCAGGCTGTCAAGTCCCTTCTGAAACCGATTGGCATGCGACCGCTCGGCCTTCGCCAGCGTCTCAAACCACTCGGCTAGTTCTGCAAAACCTTCATCCCGCGCCGTCTTGGCCATCTCCGGATACATCTGGGTGTACTCATACGTTTCACTCTCGATGGCGGACTTGAGGTTCGCATCCGTGTTGCCGATCGGCACGCCGGTCACCGGATCGCCCATTTCCTTCAAGAAATCCAAGAGGCCGAAGGCATGGCCGGTTTCGGCCTCAGACGTATCGCGAAACAGCCCGCCCACATCGGGACAACCCTCGATATCCGCGCGCCGAGCGAAATAGAGATACCGGCGGTTAGCCTGCGATTCGCTGGCAAACGCATGCTTGAGATTGTCGTGGCTTTTGGTTCCTTTTAAGCTCTTTCCCATTTCATCCTCCTCGATGGTTGAAAGGTACCGCCCTCACGGTAGAGAAGGTCCTTACCTCGTCATTCCGCCGTGTTTACGATAGCGCAGCCGTTGTGACTGGTTCAAGGGCCTAACCTGTCACAAGTCCGGAGAAAGGACT
>JBQTHY010000100.1:0-2393 GCA_052389395.1 Nitrospiraceae bacterium
ACGGCGAGGCGGAATCCTAATGCGTGGAGGAGCGCATCGAGACTTCTGAGTTCGGGATTGCCGCGCTCCGAGAGCATCTTGTACAGGCTTTCGCGGTTGAGCTTGGCCCTCTCAGCGAGTTGCGCCACACCTCCTTGGGCCTCTGCCACGTTCCTCAACGCCAGCAGGAACAATTCGGGATCGTCCTCCTCAAGTGCAGCGTTCAAATACTCTTCAGCCTCGCGAGCATCACGGAGGTTTTGAATCAAGTCCGGTTGATAGGCTTTGCTCTTTTTCATAACCGCCTCCTGTAGTCGTTCCAATATCGTTTTGCGGTTGCGATGTCTTTGGTCTGCGTGCTCTTGTCACCACCGCAGAGGGCAGCACGATCGTCGCATCCTCTTGGGCGAGATACACTCGATAGCCGGGCCCATAATCGATACGCAGTTCCTGTACTCCCTCGCCAACTCCATTGTAGTCCCCAAAATTGCCCAAGCAGACCCGATCAAGTCGCACTCGAATCCTGGCGCGGGCCTTGATGTCGTGTAGCGATGCGAGCCATTCGCTGAATGGCTCCCGACCATCTTCAGTGACATAGATCCTAAGCTCCCTGGGAGTTGCTTCCACAAACCTAAGTGTAGCTTATATGCTACTTTCCGGCAAGGGGAGAGATGCGGCGGTTATAGAAGCCCCGTTTTGCGGGGTGCGGCGATTTTATTCAATCCAAACCAGGTTGAGTGGGAGCACCTCCGCCGCTTCGCGCTGCCTCACATCGGCGGTGATGAAGGGAACGGTCAGTCCAGAAGCCGTCTGAAACGTGAGGGCGGAGGCGACGTGGAGCGCGTCGAGCGTTCTCAATCCGCTTTTCTGGACCAGTTCTTCGGCCTGGCTCAGCACGATCGCACTCACTTCCACCAACTCCCAATAACCACGATCCTTGTGAAGCCGCAATCGGATGGCCAGAAAGTCACGCTGGGTGAGCTCGCCCCTTATTCGGCGTCGGCTCAGTGCGGATAATACTTCGACCGGTGCGATCGCGGATGAGAGGAATCGATACCGCCTGAAGAGGCGCCCCGCCGCCAATGATCCCTCTTCCTTCACATACCGCTTCACCAGTACGCTGGAGTCGAAATAGGCCCAGCGCGCTGCGGTCACCGATCATCCCTTTCCTGCCGAACAGTCTGAGACACCGGCCCGCCTCGCACCGATCGAGGTTTCCACGACGGGAGGACTCCTCGTTTCGACGCTGGACGAAGTAAGCCCGCGGTCTCAAGTCTTTGAACCGCAGATTCAGTCTCGTCGCTCCGTCGGATGGGTCTGACTACAGCCAGCGGTCTGCCCCGCTCAGTGAGCAGAATCTCTTTCCCACCTCTGACGGCTTTCATCAGCTGAGAGAACTTCTGGTTGGCATCACGCAAACCGATCTGCATAAGTGCCCCCTTCCACAATGTAGTGACATCACTACTATATGTGCGGAGTCAGTGCACTGTCAAACTATTGTTCGTCAGGCCGGGGGTGGCGTTGTCGATTATGACGGGGGGCGTCCCCGTTCCGCATCGCGCGGCGTTTTGCCCTCTCGCTCTTCCGGTTTGATTTTCGGCCACCACCTTCTTAGAATCCTGCGCGGATGCACTCGCCTTTCAAAGAGAACCAGCCCCATGCCTGAGACGGTTTCACGAATGACCCGCACCGCACCTGTCCTGTCCCTCATCGTCAGCTCTCTGCTTGCTCTGCTGTTCATGCTCCTCCCAAACCCGCTCCATGCAGCGCAGGGAAGCAAGACGGAGATCCTGCCCGTGCAGAAAGCTGCTCCGGCGGCGGTCGCGATCGAGACGGCCGGAAGTGAGGTAGAATTGCGACGTCAGATGCGAACCAAGAACGGAGTCGCTGAGCTCCACACCGGCACCATCCTCTTCTCTCAAGCGCCGACGGGGAGATTTGGCTTCATCGCTCCTCAGGTTTTGGGTATGGCCTTGGTGATGCAGAGTCCTGACCTCGCATTTGAACGAGCAGCGCCCACCGCCAATGCCTACGAGATTCATAAACTCGCTGACGGAAGCGGGATGCTGGTGGGATTTATGAGGGGAGACCTCGTACCTCATGTCACCCCTAGCCAACGGCCCAAGAACATCCGGATTGCGCTCTACTCCAATCCCTCGGAGAAAGCCTCGGTCATCGTTGCGGTCCCCTTGGTCAAATTGATGGTTGACCGGATGCCGATCCGGCTCGACCCCAAAAGACCTGATAGTCCCGTGATGCTGGATATGGATTTACAGGGAAGCGCGAACCGCAAGTCACCGCAGATGGGACAATAGTACAGCCGAGGCCCGTTGACGGCACAAGAGAGGTTAGACGTCGTAATAGAGGAAAAACTCATAGGGATGCGGCCGAAGGCGCATCGGATCGAGTTCTTT
>JBQTHY010000101.1:0-8316 GCA_052389395.1 Nitrospiraceae bacterium
TCGGATTGTCCGCCGTCAATAAGATGCCGTCCGCATACTCCATTGCAATGATCGACCGTCCTTTGGCGATGCCCTTCTTGGCATACTCCGCCTTGTCCTGCATCATCTGCTCGGGGGACACGTAGTATGGCATCGGCATGATTACGTCTCCATCGAGCGCCGCTCGGCTATCACACTGTTGTACACGTCGCGAATCTTGTCATCCGATACATCGATGATGCCTTGGGCGGTGACGAACTTGGAAGTGGGATAGATTCCTCGCACGAGATCCGGTCCCCCCGTCCCAATATCATCGTCTGCGGCATTGTAGAGCGACACCAGCGCCAGTTTGAGCGCATCCGCTTCAGAGAGATTTTTCTGAAAATGCTCGCGTATTGTATTGCGCGCCTCTTTCCCCCCGGAACCGATCGCATGGTAATCGGACTCTTCGTAACGTCCGCCTGTGATGTCGTATTTGAAGATGCGCCCCTCGGCGCGCTTCAGGTCATACCCAACGTACAGCGGCATCACCACCAATCCTTGGAACACCATCGGCAGATTTGCTTTTACCATCTGACCAAGCTTGTTGGCCTTCCCCTCGCAGGAAAGCGGCATTCCTTCCAGTTTCTCGTAATGTTCCAACTCCGTCTGGAACAGTTTGGCCAGTTCGATGCAAGGCCCCGCAGCACCCGCGATCGCCATAGCGGATAATTCGTCGATCTTGAACACCTTCTCGATACGACGATCGGCAATCTGGAATCCTTCCGTAGCCCGGCGGTCGCCCACAATGACCACGCCATCTTGGTACTTAATGGCCAACACGGTCGTCGCATGAGGCACGATCATCGGTCCAGTCGCACGAGCTTGGTCCGACACCGGCGGTCTCACGGGCGTGGCGCCATGACTCCCTAGCGTCAACCCAGGATGGTGCTTGGAGACAAAATCAAAAAAACTAGACTCATCGTGATTTGGAAGATAGGGCAGCTTCATCGTGGTTCCGAGAGAAGCGCGCTTTAGGTTTTCAGCTTTTCGATCAGAGCATCAACTGTATCAGCGGTATCGAGCAGCTCTCCGGTCAATGTTTGGGTGCCGCGGTGTGGGTCCATCAGGGGAACTTTTTTGATCGTGGTATTCCCTACATCGAAAAGCAACGACGTCCAACTCGCACCATACAATGACTTGGCGAATTTGCTGACGCAGCGGCCACGGAAATAAGCCCGAGTTCCCAGCGGGGGCGTGAATTCTGCCCTTTCGATCTCATGTTCCTGCACGATCCGCTCGATAAGATTGCCGCGCTCTAACGTATGGAAGAGCCCCTTCTCAGGACGGACATCATGGTATTGGAGGTCCATCAGCTTCATACGCGGATCATCCCACCCACAGCCCTTGCGATCCATGTAGGACTCGATCATGTGACGCTTGGCCACCCAATCCAATTCCTTCACCAATAAGCGTGGATCCTGTTCGAGCTTATTCAGCACATCTTCCCAGCGGGCAAGCACATCTTTGGTCACCTGATCGAGATCATGACAAACATAGAAGTTGGTCGCCGCCTTCAGGTAGGCCCGCTGAATCGCGAGAGCGGTCGTGGGGCGCCCCCCAACCAGTTTGAACGTCTGCTTCATGTCCAGGTCGCGTGAAACTTGTTTGAACACCCGAACCGGCTCGTCGAGCTCTAGCTGAGGCAGATCGGTCTCCGCCTCGAGCAGCTCCAGCACGATGTTCAACGTCCCCACCTTCAGATAAGTCGACAGCTCCGCCATGTTGGCATCACCCACGATGACATGGAGGCGTCGAAATCTCGACTGATCAGCATGCGGCTCATCCCGTGTGTTGATGATCGGTCGCTTAACCATCGTATTGAGGTCGACGAGGCATTCACAAAAATCGGCCCGTTGAGAGATTTGATATTCCGCGGGGCTTGTCTGATTTTCCGAGCCGACTTTGCCCGCGCCAGCAAAAATCGGCCTGGTCACGAGAAAGGGCGTCAGGCTTCGTTCAATCTTGTCGAACGGAACGGCTCGCGACACCAGATAGTTTTCATGGTACCCATAGCTATTCCCCTTGCCGTCGGAATTATTCTTATAGAGCACGTACTGTTCACGGCCCCGCACCCTGGCCATTTCCTGAAGACTCTGCGCCAGAATCCGCACTCCCACCCGCTCATACGCGACAATTTCCCGAGGGTTCGAGCATTCAGGAGTGGAATATTCCGGATGGGCGCCGTCGACGTACAGACGCCCGCCATTCGCCAAAATTTTATTAAGCTGCCGATTGTAGTCAGGATCGGGACGCTCCCGTTCGCCATCGACCTCGAAACCTCGAGCATCCAAGAGCGGATTTTCGTTCTCGTAGTCCCAGATTGCGTTTGGAGCGGGCAATCCCGTGTAGTGCCCGATCACGGCGATGGAGCCAGACACCGGATCAGCGACAGCGGCATCCTTCGCCGCGATGCCGAACTCGGTCTCCGTGCCAAGCACTCGCGGGCGACTCGTCGGTGTCTGTTCCTGCATAAAGATGGTTATAGATAGTGGCCGGTGGTGATGGTTTCGATCTGCCGCGATTCGGCCGGTCCGCCACTGATCGTCCGGATATGAACGATCTTTTCGCCTTTTTTGCCAGCGACCTTTGCCCAATCATCCGGGTTGGTCGTATTCGGAAGATCTTCGTGCTCTTTGAACTCCTCACGAATGGCGCGTAGGAGATCGTCTGCCCGGAGGCCGATGCCCTCCTGCGCAATAGCCCGCTTTACAGCATACTTTTTTGCACGCGAGACAATGCCTTCGATCAAAGCTCCGCTGGCAAAGTCTTTAAAGTACAATACTTCTTTCTCACCATTGGCATACGTCACTTCGATAAACTTATTTTCCTCGCTGGCGGCATACATGGCCTCGACAGTGAGCGCCGTCAACCGCTCCACGAGCGCCTGCCGATCGCCCCCATGACGTTCCAACTCTTCCCCGGCAAATGGGAGATTCTTGGACACATACTTTGAGAAAATGTCCCGAGCGGCTGCGGCATCCGGTCGGCCCACTCTGACTTTCACATCCAGCCGGCCAGCACGAAGCACGGCGGGATCGATCAAATCCTGCCGGTTACTGGCCCCTATCACAATCACATTGCGCAGACTCTCCACACCATCGATCTCCGAGAGAAACTGTGGAACGATGGTCGATTCGACATCGGAAGAAATCCCGGAGCCTCGGGTTCGGAAGAGGGCGTCCATTTCATCGAAAAAGACGATCACGGGGTGGCCGCCTTCCGCACGCTCCTTCGCCTTCTTGAAGACCTCACGCACCTGCCTCTCCGACTCGCCGACGTACTTATTGAGTAATTCGGGGCCCTTCACGTGGAGGAAATAGCTCCGAATCTGTTTGCCCGCCAGATGACCCAACTTCTTGGCGATCGAGTTGGCGACAGCTTTGGCAATGAGCGTCTTTCCACACCCCGGGGGACCATACAGCAGCACGCCTTTGGGCGCACTCAGTTTGTACTCAGCAAAGAGGTGTGGATGGAGGAAGGGTAATTCTACCGCGTCGCGTACCTGCTCCAATTCCTTCTGGAGACCACCGATCTGCTCGTAGTCGACATCGGGCACCTCTTCAAGCACGAGTTCTTCCGCTTCGGACTTGGGCAGCTTCTCGATCACATATCCCGAACGAGGATCGTACAAGAGATGATCACCCACACTGAGCCGCTCGACGAGCAAGGGTTCGCCCAACTCCGCAACTTTCTCTTCATCAAAATGGAGCGTGACCAGTGCTCGGCTGCCTTCGAGCACATCCTTCAGTCGAACCACCTCACCCTGACCGTCGAAACCTCTGACCTCGATGACGTTGAGGGCTTCGTTCAGGATGACTTCCTGTCCCTTCTTCAATTCAGAAACCTTGACGGACGGATGGAGGCTCACTTTCATTTTCCGCCCGGACACATAGACATTGCCCGTGCCGTCATCGTTCATGCTGGAAAAAATAGCGTAGGTCGACGGCGGCGCCGTCAGCTTTTCCACCTCGGCGCGTAACGCCTGAATCTGCGCCTTGGCTTCTTGCAGCGTCGAGACAAGCTTTTCGTTTTGCTTGGCGGTTTGATCGAGTTGATAGCGAGATTGATACAGCTTGCGGATTTCCTCTTCCATCAACTGAATCTGAACGCGAAGCTTGTCGACTTCGCGGGCTTGGTCATCGTTCTTGTGTATCATGTTCCCATCAGCCTCACACAACCGCTTCGTGATCCTCCTCACGGAATCTCGGAGGGACCCGATCCTGCTTGACTGACCTGTACTCTCTCCCACACCTGCAACCGACGGATCACCCCAATGTCAGATGAGAGCGGATCTCCAAGCCTGTGCCCGGATTCTAACATCCGACCTAGAGGTGGTCAACTGGACTGCATGATCGCACGCTGAAAGTTCTTCATATGCATCACAGAATGTTACAGCTCCAGTGAAGCCAACAACTCGATCGTGGCTGCGGCAACATCATCACGGCCAAATATCGCCCCGATGACTGCGACTCCGTACGCACCGGCTCGACGAACGTCGCGGACTCGCACACTTGTCATGCCGCCGATGGCGAAAACCGGAATGGTCGACTGATGACAGACCTCAGTGAGTGCGTCCAATCCGACCGGAGGTCCGAAGAGATGTTTTGACGGCGTGTCAAAGATCGGACCAAATACCACGTAGTCTGCCCCGTCGTGATTCGCCCGTCGCACTTCGTCAGCGGAATGGGTCGAGATCCCAACAAGACGATGTGCCCCGACCAGCCGACGAACGGGGGACACGGGAAGGCTGTTCGCGCGAAGATGAATGCCGTCCAAGCCTAATGCCAACACCAGATCGACCCGATCGTTCATGATTAACGGCACAGCGCGCGGTGCGGTGATCGCCTGGATCTCTTGCGCCAGCGATAGCAACTCGGCCGTCGGCAGAGCACGCTCCCGTAGTTGAATCGCGGGAACTCCACCACTCACGGCAGCGCGCAGAATGGATTGCAGGGCACGCCCCTGAGTCTGGTGACGATCCGTCACTAGGAGAAGACGGAAATTAACGGGAGGCATGAAACCAAAGTTCTGAGTGCTAAGTGATGAGTCAACGGAGAAAGGAAAATGCTCCGCTCATGTTTTACTGGCCAACACTCTTCTCTTGTTGAGCAACTCAGCACTCAGAACTCAAAACTGTTCTACAGCATCCCTTCGATCGGACTGCTGGCTGTGGCATAGAGCTTCCTGGGAATACGACCAGCCTGATAGGCCAAGCGACCGGCGTGCACCGCGTACTTCATCGCTTCCGCCATAGAAATCGGGTCCCGCGCACCAGCGATGGCCGTATTCATAAGGACCGCGTCAGCGCCATATTCCATCGCCAACGCCGCGTCTGAGGCAGTTCCGACCCCGGCATCAACAATCACGGGTACTCTTACGGTTTCCATAATGATCTTGAGATTGTACGGATTCCGGATGCCCAGCCCTGACCCAATCGGTGCCGCCAAGGGCATGACCGCCGGACAACCGATATCCACCAACTTTTTTGCTACGATCGGATCATCGTTCGTATAGGGCAGGACTATAAAACCTTCTTTGATGAGGATCTTCGCCGCTGCGATCAATCCCTCCGTGTCGGGAAACAAGGTTCTCTCGTCCCCAATCACCTCGAGCTTCACAAGATCAGAGATGCCAGCTGCGCGGGCCAAGCGTGAATAACGAACCGCCTCCTCCACGGTATAGCACCCGGCTGTGTTGGGAAGGATCGAATATTTCTTTGGATCGATGTAGTCGAGTAGATTCTCCTTCGAGCGATCGGTAATGTTCACACGACGCACCGCCACGGTCACTACATCGGCACCCGATGCCTCAATAGCTTTTTGCGTTTCGAGAAAATCTTTGTACTTTCCCGTCCCCACCCAGAGCCGGGATTTGAATTCACGTCCCGCGATCATCAGACGATCATCCGCCATGGTGTCCCCTTACAATTTATCCATCGGTTCATCGACGATTGAGTCAATGCATGAACCGGCCCGATAAAACAATGACTCACTCGTCAATGACACAATTCATCGGCTCTTCCGCGCCGCCGCCTATAAAACCCAGAATTTCGACCCGATCCCCGTCCTTGAGCGGGCGTTGGGCAAACGCCGTATGATCGAGAACCTCGAGATTCAACTCGACCGCCACACGCTCGGCCTTGATCTCTAGAGCTTGCAACAGATCGGCAACCGTTGCGCCGCCACGCCAGGCCCGCGCTTCGCCATTCACTTGGATCTGAATCAGGTCCTGCATTGCCCATCATCCTATGGGACCGGATTTCAGCTTGTCAACAATGGCACCCCCTTGCCCGGAGGACTTGGAGAATCGCACAATAGTCGTATAGAAGACGGGAACATGCACGAGAACAATCAACAGCTGGCTACTCTCTTCCGGTCAATGGCCGATCTCCTATTGGCCCAACGCGCGAATCCCTATCGGGTCCGGGCCTATCGGCGGGCCGCCGATGCACTTCTCGCTACCGAGGAAGACATCGCAGCCATCGCGCAGCGCCATGGCCTAGAGGAGATTGCAGGAATTGGAAAGGATCTGGCGGAAAAAACCAGGGAGTTTCTTGAGACAGGAACCATCCGCGCCTATGAAGAACTGAAAACGCCACTGCCTCTGGAGGTCAAGAACTGGGCAAAGTTTCCAGGGCTCTCCGATTCCCTCGTGACCTACCTGTACTTTCGACTCGGCATGCGGACCCTCACCGACTTGGAGCAACTGGTTCGGTCCCATCTCCTTCGAACCATGCCCGGATTTTCCGGGTCTGAGGAACTATTGCTTGAGGCCCTCCAACAACAGAATCGAAACCAGGGGACTTAGGAGACCTTCAACTCCTTGAAGATCTTCCAGCTCTTGAGCAACTCCACCGCTTTCAGCAATTGAACATCCTGCTCAAGCGTGAGCTCGCTGGCTGTATCGGCCGGCGGCATCTGGGGAACCGTCCCATTCTTCGAACCTGCCTCGTCTGGAGGCTTCGCGTTGTGCGGTGCGGCCTCCTTCTCGGTCGAAGGCTTTATGGCTTTCGGGTCCGCCTCTTTCTCGCCCGCCTTGCCTTCGGTCGCTTTCGCAGTTACCGGCGCTGGAAGCTTCACCACAATGTCAGGGGTAATTCCCGTCGCCTGAATCGACCGACCCTTCGGGGTGTAGTACTTCGCCGTGGTGAGACGAAGTCCTGAGCCATCGCCAAGTGGGAGAATCGTCTGCACCGACCCCTTCCCGAACGAGGTGGTCCCCACGACGACCGCCCGTCCCCAATCTTGAAGAGCCCCGGCCACGATCTCTGACGCGCTCGCCGATCCTTCATTGACCAAGACGATTACCGGAAGGTCTTCCAACTGATCCTTGGACTTGGCGAACCATTCGTCTTTCTTGCCTTCCCGCCCCTTTGTATAAACGATGAGCTTCCCGCTCGGGAGAAATTGCTCGGACACATCGACCGCCGCGGTGAGCAGCCCGCCTGGGTTATTACGCATGTCGAGAATAGCCCCCTGCACTTTTTGCTCTTTGAACTGCCTGATCGCTTTAGAGAGATCCCTGCCCGTCGCCTCTTGGAATTGGGTCAGGCGCACATACCCGAGATTCTCGATCATCTTTGACTTCACGCTCTCAATCTTGATGGTATCCCTGACCAAGGTGAACACCAACGGATCCGGGGTGCCCTCCCGTTGAATCGTCAAACTCACCTTGCTGCCTTTCGGCCCGCGCATTTTCTGGACAGCGTCCATCAAGGTGAGATCCTTGGTGGTGTCATCATTGACCTTCACGATGTAATCCCCGGCCTTGATCCCAGCCCGATGGGCCGGTGTGCCTTCGATCGGTGCGATTACGGCCAGGCGATTGTCTTTCACTCCGATCTGGATGCCTACCCCGCCGAATTCCCCCTTGGTCTCGACCTGCATCTCCTTATACATTTCCGGGCTCATATAGGCGGAGTGCGGGTCGAGTGTCGACAGCATTCCGCGGATGGCGCCTTGGATGAGATCCTTCGGCTTCGTTTCGTCAACATAATGTTTCTGGACTTGAGTCAGGACTTCAGAAAAGGTCTTGAGCTCTTCGTAGGTTTCACCGGCATGACCGGTCCGCTCCCAGCCCTTGCCGATGAAGACTCCGCAGAGTAGCGCAAGTGCAATCATCGGCCCGACCACCCAAGACTTCCGCTTCTGTTCCATAATCGTGATGTCCTTTCTTGCCAAAGCTGATCGTGCCGCTGACCCTTGGTATTATCGCTTGGCCAACCAGTGGAGGGGATCCACCGGCTCAGTTCCCTCGCGCAACTCAAAGTATAAGGTATTTTCTCCGATCATGCCC
>JBQTHY010000102.1:0-2993 GCA_052389395.1 Nitrospiraceae bacterium
CGCTCCTGATCAGGCGAATCTTGAAAACAACAAAACCTGTTCTAGACTAGCTCCTAAGAATTTATCCTAGGGAAGGGGTGAGGGCTACTGCCGGATCTGGGCCCACGCTTTCTGGTACTCCTCAAAGGAGTCGACTTCCATCCAACCCTTGAAGATCGGAACTGCTTGGACGGTATGGCCCCGGTCAATCAGTTCCTGGATCATATCTGTGAAGCAGGCCTTGGCGAGGGTCGGGGATTCGTGGAAGCCCGTCGACTTGTATTTTTCTTGCGAGGCTCGATAACACACGCGAAGCGCCTCCGTGCCCTTATCGGAGAACATGGCCATACCGATGAATTCCCCATGGGCCTGTTCCCGTGGAATCTGCTGGCCAATCTTGACCACCCAGTGTTCGCCTTCCGGCATCACGAACCGCGAGAAGTAACTCCTGCCGGGAGGTTCCGCGAGTGAGACGAGGTCAGGGTTCAGATGAGTCGGCTGCACATTCCGTTGGTCCTGATCGAGCCAGGCTAGATCGACCACGAGGGAGATATCGGCGGGACTCTTGAGCAGCTTTTGGAGGATGGCCGTATCAAAGATGATGTCGCCGTACAATACGATGATCCGGCCTTTTAACTCGTTCTCGGCACAGAAGAGCGAAAACAAGTCTCCGGTCTCTTCATAACGGTCGTTGTCGTAGTAGCGGATATTGGGAAGCGCGATGGCTTCCTTCTTATACCCGCGGACCAACGCGATCTCTTTGATGTCACATTCGTTGAGCACGCCGACCTGGCGATCGAGGATGGTTTTCCCCTTGATGTCGAGCAAGCACTTCGGCCTGTCTTCAATCAACGGAAGCAACTGTTTCTCGAACCCGGCGGCGGCGATGATGGCGGTAATCGTTTCGCTTCCTACCGGCAGGAACTGCTTTTCGTCTTGCTCCATCTGCGGGACGCCGACGATGTCGTAGACTTCGGACAGCGTGGCGATGCGATCGTTTGCGGCGCCCGGGCGTGTGTCTTTCTTGATTAGATCGAGCATGTCCGTCATGGCGCGGATCGCCGCTCGTACCGGCTGATTGGCGTAGATGATAATCTTGGCTCCTGCCTCTTCCATTTCCGCAACGGTGGTCTGGTCGAACATCGTGGGGACCACGACGAGCGGCACGCGGCCTGACCAGGCTTTGTACACGGCCCTGAGCTCGTCGAACTTTTTCGACTTGGAGTGGATCAGGATCGCATCAGCCCCTGCATCAGCGTAGGTCTCCGCACGTTTCAACGCCTCCTCCTGGCCCCAACCCGCAATGAGCGCTTCCGTTCTAGCGATGATCACGAACTCCGGAAAAATCTGTGCCGCCTTCGCCGCTCTGATCTTTCCGCAGTGCTCTTCGATCGGAATCAATTCTCGGCGGACGCCCGCGTAGAAGCTACAGCGTTTGGGGTAGACGTTATCTTCGATACAGATCGCGGCGATACCGGCCCGTTCCCGGTCGTTGACCGTGCGCATGACGTTCAGCGCGTTGCCGTACCCCGTGTCGCAATCGGCGATGATCGGGATCGAGACAGCCTCAACCATGTTGCGTTCGACCGCCAGCTGTTGGCTGGAATCGACGAAGCTCGCGTCCGGAATACACTTGAGCGACGCGGAAATCGCAAAGCCGCTGGCCCAGATCGCATCGAACCCCGCTCGTTGAATCAGGCGGGCGCTCAATGCATCATGGGCGCCGACGGCCTTGATGGGTCCTGGCCGTTTGAGGAGTGCTCGGAGTTTCACCGCGCCATTCATGGGGATCCCATCATGCGAAAGCGCGTGGGCGCTTGTCAATGGAAACTTTATGCATGGATGGCTGATGGCCCTCAAAAAGCCGTGGCCGAATTGCCTTCCGACAGTTTTTCAAGAAGCGTCCGGCTTTCAAAAAAAATAATGCCGCGCTCGAAGCTGGTTTCAAAACGTAAGGTGACTTCCGTAGCATAACCCTGCCAGGCATAAACTTTGACCGGGCCGACGGCGATTTGGCCTGGTGTCCGGTCGAGTGGACCGTATTTGGACTGCAGATAGGCCAGGATCCCCTCATGGGTGTCTTTCCCGCTGTAGCGAACGGTGACTCGTCCGAACTTTCTTTCAAAAGTCGTAAATAGCATGGAGTCGACCGGCGTGGTCCCAAGCGCAGGCGGTTTCATCTTCAGCTCATAGGTCTGCGAGCGACCGGTATCTTCAACTTTGACAAAATGTTCCGTCTCCGAAAACGTCGCGCCCCAGGGAATGTCTTCAAATCCGTCGGGATCGTTGATGATGGGAACGGCCACCGCGGGTGCGCTCGCGAGCACCAGACAGAGAATGAACCCCGCAAGGAGCTTCGGCCGGTTGCGGAGCCCGCAATGAATGACATTATTCTGCTGACTCGGCAGTGTGGTCATTGAACCTTGGCGCGAACGTTCGGCTGTCGAAGAAGATGTACCCACGCTCCATACCGGCCCGATACGTCAGAGTACAGTTTCTGAGTCTCGGCAATTATACTGGTGATTGAGGCTCTGTGCCATTAATCCGGGAACGCACCCCAAGGAATCAAACTGGGTCTTCAGGAAATTCAGCACCTGTTTATGGAACTGCTCCCGTGATACCGAATCGAGACCCGAGCAGACTCGTCGTCTGCCGACACACAGAGGGTGCTCGTTATCTCGGCCCCGGCAACAGCCGAAGGTTCTGTCCTCCGTCGTGCTTGTTGACATGAGGACCTGACTGAGCGGTGGGGTGATTCATGGCATCGAGCCTCGTGAATGTGAACGACTCGCCGCAAACGAGATCATGAGGCAGATAAACCCAACTCATCGATGTTCCTTGAGAACCCGCAAGGCCATATCTTATAATGCGCGCGTTTTTCCACCGCCAATTGTTCGCAGACTCCGCGAGAACGAGTGTAAGGCATGATTGAAAGTGATGTCTTTGTTCAGGCCATGCAGGACATGGGGGTGAATTTTTTCACCGGCGTGCCCGATTCGATTCTCGGTGGGATC
>JBQTHY010000103.1:0-3184 GCA_052389395.1 Nitrospiraceae bacterium
GCAATCCACCTATGTACCGGTTAATGTACTTGCGCGATCGTTCAACGGCAGCCCAAACTTCCTGTTGCCAGACCGCGTGAATGTTGTACGCCATAAAGTTCGACTTCTGGACCGGGGCATCTCGCGACAACCGGGCTGGAGGATTCTCCGCATCGAGCACCGGCACGGCCCCATGCCAGGCGTCGCGCGGCGGAAGCTTGATCCCACGGTCTTGCATACGAACGTACCCGCGGGCGTGCGTCACGAAGAACCCGTCGCAGCAGACACCGACCGGCAATGTCACATCGTTCTTCTCGCCGATGACGAACCCGGCCATGATGAAGTCGAACATGTCCTGCTGATTTTCGGCATGAAAGACGACCATGCCGCAGTTGAGAAGATAGGCGATTTCGATATTGTCGGGCTGAATGGCCAACGGGGCATTCACCACGCGGCAGGTGAACATCGCCACAGCAGGCAACCGGTGGCCTGGCCACGACGCGATTCCCTCCATACCTCTCAGGGTTCCCGGACCGGCGGTCGCCGTGAAGCATCGGACGCCGGCGCGGGAGCCGCCGGCAATGGCCGCCATGACTCCCACTTCCTCTTCGCCTCGATAATATTCCTTCACATAGCCTTCTCCGTACAGTACGCCGACGAGCTGCATCGTTTCGCTCTGCGGGGTGATGGGATAGGCAACGGCAAAGTCCACGTTCGATCGACGGACGGCTTCTTTGGCCGCTTCGCTCCCGGTGATGAACTCTTTGGTTCTCGGAGCTTGGTGGAACATGTATTCGGGGGTCACCACCCGCTGTTTTTTGGCTTCGCCGTGGGGGTCCTTCCTCCCATCCAACTTCGGCGCCGCCACACTCGTGATGGGATCACCCTGGGGGTTCGTCTTTTGCTCGGCTTCCAGTGCTTCGCTCATGAGTGCACCTCTTGGTATGGTGAGCTGCGTGGCTCAGCCTATCCTTCTCGTTTCATCTGTTCAGGCGAATGCCCGAATGCCGCTGCGCTACCGTCCCCTGCTGGAGACGGCGCGAACGTCAGCGGATTGGTGTGGCTCTTCGCTCCGTGCACTTTCGACTGCGTGCCCGTAAACCGAACGTTCTCGCCATTGTCCGGCAGCTTGAGGCCCATTTCCTCGCGAACACGCTTGAAGATCGCTGCCACCCGTTTCAGCTTTACGGTATCGGAGTCCCGGATCGTCAGCATCGCATCCTCGTGCCCCTGCTCGGCGCAGATCGCCATCGTGCAGCAGTTGGTTCCCGCCCGGATCATCTTGAGGGTGAGGTTCGCGTAGTGGCAGTGGACGCCGATGAAGATGCAGGCTTCGATCTTATTACCCCAGATCGTTAGATTCGGATGGTTGGGGTTAATCACTTCTTCCGGGTCGATCTTGGGATATTTCGGCCGGTAGTCCGGCATCGGAATAATCATGACGTCCGGAATCTGCGCCGCGATTTCCAACGTGGCCTTGGCTTTCTCCACCGCGTGGTCGTTCCACGCCCAGAGGATGAGCGGCCCCGGGAAGATAGTCGCATTCGGGCTGGTGAGCATCTTCCGAGCCATCTCTTCGATGACGACCTCCTCGTTCGGTTCGAGGAGTCCATAGAGCAGCCCCTGCCCCGGATCAGGCAACGATACGCCGAGCTGCGCGGCCGAAGGAGGATGGAATCCGGCGGGCCCCGGGACAATAATCCGTTCTCTGGTATCTTGTGTAGTGGCCACGCCCGATTTCCTTTCCTCGCCTACCCGACGACGGGGCTTGCCAACACGGCCGTGGTGCTCTTTTCGCCATATGTGACGTTCTCGGTCAAGGCCGCCTTCGGCAATTGATCGATCATGATCATCTTTATGGCATTGTTCTTTGCCATGTTGTCGCAAACCCAGACACATTGCGCGCAGCCCTTGCACCGGTCCACTGCCACATAGGCAGACCCATACTTGAACCCTTGTTCCTTTCCCATTTCTTCGCTATACAGGATGGTGTTAGCCTCCGGGCAATACTGTGTACAGAGTTTGCAGCTCTTGGAGGCACAGATTTCAACGCTGATATCGGCTACGAGATACATTGGAGGCTCCTTCGTTCTAGATCTCGACTCAGGCACCCACAGCCGCCGGCGCTTCCGACCGCTTGACCGACGGCGCCGCCCAACCATGATCGACTGCGTAGTTCCAACCGGCCCGAATGACGGCCACGTTCTTATCAATCAATTCCTGCTTCTTCTTGAACTTTCTCTCGACGACACTGTCCAACGCCGCAGTCCCGCCGGATACGACAAACCCTTTGCCAAGGAATCGATCCTTCACCGCCTGTTCTAACGCATCGACGGTCGTCAAACCCGTGATCGCTCCGATACACCCCATCAACGCCATGTTGGTCGCGAGGTCCATCCCTGCGACCTCGAGGGAAATTTTCGTGGCGGGGAAATAATACAGTTTTGCGCGGCGCTCTTCGAGTTCGCGCGCCTGGTCCTTGTGGAGCTTCATCGGGCCGTCGTTGTTGATCAAGGCGATCCCGTCCTCCTTCAACCCGAAGTAGAAGGGCATCGTGTAGGACTTTCCGTGCGTGATGACCTGGGGGTGGAAGATGATGATGATGTGGGGGAACGTGATTTCACCGATCTCATAGATCGCTTCGTCGGACACCCGCACATAGCTCTCAACCGGCGCCATGCGCTTTTCCGATCCGTAGAAGGGGACGATCGTGCTTTCGCCACCGGCATTGATGACGGCCGTGCTCAGAATATGGGAGCCGGTCACGACGCCCTGACCGCCGACGCCCGCCATCCGAATGTTGAAACGTTTCGCCATGGTTCATTCCTCCATACCAAGCTTCGCTTGAGCCGCGCGCTCTGTATCGTCGTATCGAAACTGATGCGCGCGGAGAATCCTTCAGGTGATCTTTGGTTTTTCTATTCTCCTCGTTCGCTCAACCCGCTTAGGACTTGCCTGGAATTGCGGCCGCTGGCGCAGCTGGCTTCGGGAGATATTCCTTAAAGCCGTAGCGCTCGGTAAGATATTGCTTCGCTTCTTCGCTGACATACTCCGTGAACTGATACCGATCGTTCTCGACTGCCTTCGCATCTTCCATGACCTTGTCGGTCGGAATGGCGTACTCGATATTGCAGGAGGTGTAGGCTTGGATGTAGGTGGAACCAACTTCACGGGCGATCAACACGGCTTTCTTGATGACGCTCTC
>JBQTHY010000104.1:0-3456 GCA_052389395.1 Nitrospiraceae bacterium
TCCAGGGTGCGGAAAAACGTCTGGTAGGGCGCTGGGTCCTCAACGGCGCGAAGATAGTACTGAGCGCTGGCGCGCACGACGAGTTGGGCCTCGTTCCGTTTGCGAACCGTGACGGTAATACGCACGAGATTGTTGCGGTAGAGGAACGGTCCCCATGAGTGGAAATTGCGCGTAAGGAGAAGTAGCGTATCGGGCTGGTACAAGAGATAGGTCGGGTCAGTCCCGTACAGGTGTTCGTTCTCGACAAACTTCTTGCCGGAAACGATGCCCAGGTCTTCATCCAACACTTCCACTTTAAAATCCAAATCTTGCATGGCGACAACGACGGCCTCGAGGATCCGACGCCGGTCGACCGTGTCGAAGGCCCTCGACTGCGCCGCGCGCATTTTCACCTGGCTCTCTTCCGACCGCCAGACTTGTTCCCGGGCATCCCACTGGTCCTCATGACGTAAGTCGTAGGGGGTGGGACAGCCCTGGAGCAGCAGACACAGTCCTGTCGCGAGAATAAGGCCCAGGCTTCGCACTGTGGTGCACCGTCCCGTTCCGGCTCGCGCCACGGATCTTACTCCTTGATCACGAACAACGACCGCTCGAGCGTCGCAAAGAAATTTTGGTAGACCTTGGGATCTTCGATGGGTTTGTTGTTGTAGATGGCGTTGGCGCGAATCATCATGCGGCCTTCGGCCTCGGGGCGTACGGTGACGGTGACGCTGACAACATCGTAATAGTTCGGCTCCGCGAATCGTGCAGCCGTCACCAGGCCGAGCGCTTCATTGGCGCGCTCTATGATGAAGCCCAAGTCTTGTAGGACGGCAATGACGCCGCGCATCGCCAGCTGGCGATCCTTCACGTCGAAGGTGCGGGTCTGCACGCTTCGGATTTTCATCTGGGCTTCGGTCGGGGCAAGCAGATCCTGGGGCGGTTGGGGCGCGGCACAGCCTTGCACAAGCAACGCCCCCGCTATCAGGATGATTCCCCAGATGACCCGTCTCTTCATGCGCAAAACCACCCGCCTACAGTGTAAAGGCTTCCAGAAAGACCGCCTTCGACAGTTTCGCAAAGAACGTCTGGTACAGGACGGGGTCGCGGAGCATCTCCATATATTGCGATCCCGGAGCAATAGCTGATTCGCCGGCCGCGCCATCCCCTTTCCAGACGACCCGGTAAAACATGATCCGCACTTCGTAGCGAGTGGCTTCAGGATTGAGCGGGCGGGCGATCAGCGTGGCGGCAATTTTCTGATGGAGATCCACAGGGAGTATGATGGGGCCGCTCCTAAACATGGCGAGCGGGGTAGTGGCAATGGCAACGAGAACCCGCGTCATTTCCTGCCCGTATTCCCTGGCGCTCCGCTCTTTGGTCGCTCGCAGAAAACCGACCTCGCGAACGCTCTCCTCGATCTGAAAGCCGAGATCCTGCAAGACGGCGGCTGAGGCCGACAGGAGTTCCCGCTCGTTCGGCGTTTCGAACATGCGAATCTGCATGGCTCGATTGGCGGCGCTCTCTGGCGTGAGCTGGAACAGCTCGGTCGGCTGGGTAGGAGGGATACAGCCGGTCAGAGCAACGAGTCCTGCCAGACAGACTCCCACTCGTATGGCGCTGCCGTAGCATGGCGAGACCACAATCTCAGAACTGCGTATAGTTGTAGGCAAAGTCACGGACTTTCTTCTCTTCGTCGTACTTGATGATGATGGTGAGGGTGCGCTGGCGTTGCGAGCTTGAGCTCTCGCTCGAGATAGCACCTAGGATGATGAGCGTGCCGTAGACAGAACTGGCTGTGTCCACCCGATCGGTCGAGACCTTGTCGTAGATCCAGACTTCGCGTCGCTTGTCATCGGTAGTCACGATATTTGGCGAGCCGAGGAGCTCCGCCACCTGGGAGGCGGGCATGCCAACTTTGATCTCTCCCTGGACCTTCCCGACCGTCAGCCGGTCTTCTTTAGTCCTGTCGCCCTTGATCTCGGCTCTTCCGCCCTCGCACCCTGCTGTGGCGATGGATAGACACAGTCCCACTACAATCCATGTTCGTTTCATTGGATATCCCTCCCTTGACATGTTGGCTTTGCATTCGACGAGTTTCTTCGCGGCACAGGATACGCTGACCGTCGAACGGCTGCCAATGGGCACTTCCTTAAGGCACTGAGCGCGGGTTTACTGTAATAATTATATTGAGCAAGAGGTGTGCCGATGGCGTAGATTGTGGAAAGTAGCGTACCGAAAAGAGATACAAGCTTCTGCGTGGGCAAGAGCGATTCGTGCTGGATCTCTTTGAGGACTTGGCGGTATCGAATCAGATACGACGACACTGATGCGATGGAAGAGCGGAACGTTTGACAAGCCTGCCTCATGCAATGCCTTCACGAGTCCTTCGTTCAGTCTGCGAATGGGCGTTCACAGTCTGTGAACAATCGTTCATAAGGTCCTTCTGCAATATGAAACAGGAAACGGTTCCTGGATCTATTCTTTCACCTTCTCTCTTTCATTCATTGCCACCCAAATCGATAGGTTATTCCGACAACGCCGGCATTGGTTTGGAACGTGGGCTGATATCGTACGACGCCGCTTCCGGTGGTGCTCTCTAAAGTCGGACGGACTTGCAGGTAGCGATACTCCACGAACAGCCCGACATTCTTCGTGACAAATGCCGCGATACCGCCGCGGAGATCAAAACCGAGAGTCATTGAAGTATCCTCGAGCACCGCCGGGGACTGGACCGTCTGCCCCGCAAACTCTGACAGCGCTGTGAAGACGAAGGTCGGTCCTCCCGCAACGTACGGTTGAACCCTTCCCTTTGGGAACTGCTCACTCTGGCCCAGCGGCAACCGAACCATAACCAGCGGGGAAATCGGCAAGAGAGTGAGGGTTACCGGCGCAGCTAGCTGGGGCGGCCCTGTATCGCCGAATTCCGGGTTCCAGGCTGAGACATCCAGCGCGAGCCCCAGCCATGGGTAGGTCGCCAACCAATATCCCAGCCGCCCTCCGCCGGGTGTTGAGATGTCCGACCTTTCAAGCTGACGGACGAGATTGCCGTTCACGTGAAACGTGTTGTTGCTTGCCACCGTGGAACTGCCTCCGAGATAGGCGTCAGCAAACCATTCCGCTGTGCCCCAAGAAGGGATGAGAAGTGTGAGTAGTACAATCAAGACTCGCACAGTGGCCATATCAACTTCTCGTATGAACAGGAACCAGTTCTTGGAACTGTTTTCTCTCTTGCCGTAGGCTAGCCACTCTCCAGGTGGTCGATGCCGTTCAAGCGGATGTGCTGGGGGTGTTGGTTCTGACTTACTTCGATGGTTTCACCGTTGAGGACGGAGACGATGCGGCAGGCAAAAGTTCAGGCGAAGACACGTCCGCACCCATGGGACCGAAGAACGGTTGAGGACCGCCCAGCGTTCGCCACCCGATTGAGACGAGGATCCCATCACGAAAGACAAAGGGAGTAAATCCGTCATAGGG
>JBQTHY010000105.1:0-5059 GCA_052389395.1 Nitrospiraceae bacterium
GTCAAAACGATCGTGAACGAACACGAGAATGTATTCCCCAACGACCAGCTCATAAGCCTGTTGGATGACAGCCGGCTGGAGATCGAGATCATTCTGCCGTCCAAGTCTCTCGCGTGGTTAAAGGTCGGTACGTCCTTCGAGTACGCCGTGGATGAAACGGGACTCAAGTATCCCGCCGTGGTTCAAGACATCGGCGCGAATGTCGATCCTGCAAGCCAGACCGTGAAGGTAAAAGGCCTGTTTCGCACCCAGCCCGACAACGTGCTCGCGGGAATGAGCGGAACCGCCTCGTTCGCTGAATTCCAACCCTGACATGGTCACTGCACAAGTCAATCCCATCAGCCCGCCGCAGCGGAGCACCTCGTTCACCATGCTGCTCCAGCTGGAAGGGATGGTTCGCGCCGCCCAGACCCAGCAAGAGCTGCAATTCTTATTCGTCAATGAAACGCGCCGGTTGGTTCCCTATCGGCAAGCTATCTTACTGATCCCGCCGACCGCGTCTTCACAGAGCTACGAGGTGCGAGCCTCATCGAGCGTCCCGGTGATAGATCGCACGGTCCCCTTGATGCAATGGACCGAGCGATTGATCGTTGAACTGCGCAAGACTTCGACAGGCCCGGACATTCGTCAAGTCACGGAAGCGGATTGCCCTGCCGGAGTCAGACGGGACTGGATGGAATTTACCCCCGGCTATGGATTGTGGTGCCCCCTCAAGCATCCTGGGGGACAGATCCTCGGCGGGTTGTGGCTGACGCGGGACCAACCATGGGCCGACCACGAGGTGAAGGTCCTGCAACGGCTAAGCGACGCCTATGCCTATGCCTGGTGTGCTGTCGGTCCATCGAAGAGTCGCCGATGGCGATGGAGGCTGAGCCGCACCACAACGTGGATACTCGCGGCTGCATTGCTGGGCGCATTGGTCATTCCTGTCCCCATGTCGACGCTGGCGCCCGCGAAGATTGTCGCAAAGGATCCACTGATCGTGAGCGCGCCGATCGATGGTGTGATCGCCGACATTCTCGTCCTTCCCAATTCTGTCGTATCCGAAGGCCAAGTGTTGTTCGAGTACGAAGACACCACGTTCAGAAGCGAGTATGAAGTCGCCGAACGGAACCTTGACGTAGCGATGGCGCAGTATCGGCGCGCGGCGCAAGGCTCATTCGTGGAAGCCGAGCAAAAGGCCGATGTTCCGCTGCTGAAAGCCGAAGTCGAATTGAGAGAAACCGAGCGGGACTATGCCCATGAGCGATTGACGAAGGTCGAGGTGAAAGCGGAGCGAGGCGGGTTGTTGCTCTACACAGACAAGTCCGATTGGATCGGGAAGCCGGTCGTGGTCGGCCAACGCATCATGGAACTGGCGGACCCGCAACAGCTGGAGGTACGGGTCGATCTGCCGGTGGAAGATGCCATTGTGTTGCGCGAAGGCGCATCGGTGAAGCTATTCCTGAACGCCGATCCCTTTTCCAGCGTGCCTGCCACGGTCAGCCACGCGAGCTATCATGCCGAGGTCTTGCCTAACAATACGTTGGCATACCGCCTGACGGCCCAGCTCGAGCAGGGGTCGTCGGAACTCCGAATCGGGTGGCAAGGAACCGCCAAAATTTACGGAGAGCGGGTCACGCTGTTTACCTACCTGTTCCGTCGCCCGATTTCTACCGTTCGGCCCTGGATCGGCCTATGAAACTGACCATGGCCCCGAAGCAGAATGTTGCGCTACCGCCGTTGCGCGAAGATCTCCGGCTAATCGCGGGTGCCTCGGCCGCTGACGGGTCGCCGACGTGGGTCATCGTCGATCTGGCCCGCGGGAAATATTTTCAGGTCGGCTGGGCTGCCTATGAGATTCTGTCGCGCTGGGCCGCCAGACCCGCGGAGGCCCTCCTCGCGGAGATCCACGCCGAAACGACCTGCCGAGCCACGAAACAGGATGTCGAAAACCTCCTGCGGTTTTTGTACGTCAACCACCTGACGCGCGATCCGCCGCAGGGCGGGTATCAGGCCTATGCCAAGCAAGCGGAGGCGGCACGACCATCATTGGTGACGTGGCTGGTGCACCACTATCTGTTTTTCCTGATTCCGCTCCTCCAACCGGATCGGTTTCTCCGTGCCACGCTTCCGTTCGTGGCCTGGCTCTATTCACGGACCGTGGCCTGGGCGATCGGAGGTATCGGGCTCATCGGGTTGTACCTGGTCTCGCGGCAGTGGGATACCTTCACGGCCACATTCCTGCATTTTTTCACCCCGCGCGGTCTCGCGCTGTACGTTCTCTGTCTGGCCTTCGTCAAAGTGTTCCATGAACTCGGGCATGCCTATACGGCAACGCGCTATGGCTGTCGGGTCCCCACCATGGGCATCGCCATGATCGTGATGGTTCCGATGCTCTATTCAGACACCTCCGATGCGTGGAAACTGACCTCCCGTGGCCAGCGTGCCGCCATCGGAGCCGCTGGGATGATCGTCGAATGTGCGTTGGCCGCCCTGGCCCTCTTCGCGTGGAACTTTCTCGACGACGGCGTGGCTCGGAGTCTGGTGTTTATCGTGGCGACCACAAGTTTGATGGTCGGGGCGGCCATTAATCTGAGCCCGCTCATGCGATTCGATGGGTACTATGTGCTCTCCGATTGGATGGGGATTCCCAACTTGCAAGATCGAGCCTTTGCCTTCGGACAGTGGCAGCTCCGGCGATTCCTGTTCGGTCTGAATCTGCCGATGCCTGAGCCGGTCTCAGCTGCCCGACGCCGATTCTTGGTCTGGTTCGCCTGGGCCGTGTGGGCCTACCGTTTCATGCTGTTTCTCGGCATCGCTATATTGGTCTACCACTTCTTTTTCAAGTTACTGGGGCTTATCCTTTTCGCGGTCGAGATCGTCTGGTTTATCCTGCTTCCGATCGCACGCGAAATCAAGGTCTGGTGGAGCTTACGCGGAACGATTCGTGAACAGGGCCGACCGTGGGTATCGGTCTGTATCCTAGCCTCCCTGATGGCGATCCTGTTCATTCCCTGGTCCGATCGCATTCGTCTTCCTGCCGTGCTCGAGGCCACCCCCCACGCCACGATTTACGCGCCAGCCTCGGGGAAAATCGTGGAGTTGGCGGTAAAGCAAGGCCAGCGGGTGCAGGCGGGGGATGTCCTGCTCATGGTGGAAGCCCCGACGTTGGAGAAAGATATCGCCTTGACACACAAGCGCATTGAGGTCGAACGGTTGAGGGCGCAACGGCAAAGCGTCAATCAAGAGAAACTCGCCAAGACCGAGGTGACCCTGGAATCGTTGCGGACCCATCTGTCCAACCTTGAGGGACTCATGCGAAGGCAGCGGACGCTGCACCTCACTGCACCCATGGCCGGTCTCGTCACCGATCGGGCCGACGCGCTGCATGTGGGACAGTGGATCAACAAAGAGCTCCCGCTGGCCTACGTCGTGGATCCCCAGGGCGAGGAACTCCATGCCCTGGTGGAGGAAACGATGGTCAAGTACCTGCAAGTCGGGCAAGCCGCTCGGTTTATTCCCGAGGACGCCGAACGGCCCAGCCTGGCCGCGCGCGTCCAAGAGATTCGCGACATCGACGAACACAGCTTCACGGTTCCCTACCTCGCGTCTCTCCATGGCGGAGATGTACCGGTTCGTGAAGATGCCAATCGCAGATTGAAACCGGAAACCTCCGTCTATCGTGTCACGTTGCACCTCATCGAGTCGCCGCCCCGCTGGAACCAAGCGGTGCGAGGGACTGTGCTGGTGAAGGGCCCACGAATCAGTTTTGCTCAACGAGCCTGGGAACAGAGCGCCCGCATCCTGATTCGCGAAAGCGGGGCCTAGCCCGTATATTCATGACGGTTCGTCGCAACACTGCCCGACAGCGTGTTCCTCGTGAAGCGTCCCTCGACAGGCTCGGAACGCCCTGAGCCCGTCGAAGAGCGCATCTCACGTGTATGAGGAATGTTCAATTGGACATTCCTCACTAAACATTGAGCATTACTGTTGACCCCCCCTCCAAGGGGTAAGTCCAGAAAACGTCTTCCCCAGGCACATTCTGTAACCTTCGACAATACTTCCCAACGAGCAGAGTCCAACTACCCTGTAAATAAAGCGAAATTTGCTCTGTGAAATGGCATCACCCTTGCTGCTTCTTTTGGTGGGAATCAAGGACCCTCAGTCTCTTTGCTATGCTTCTACGAGAATGAGAATGCAACGTAGGCAGAGGAACACGAAAAAAGTGGGCAAGCCAGTGCGAGGGTGCCGTCAGGACTCCGCGGAGGCGCACGTCACCCTGTCGACCTTCGGCGGCTCGTTGCTTGCGCTCGAATCGCGCATCATGTTCGACGGAGCTGACGTGGCCAAGGCCCGCACCGTGAACACCGAGCAAGTCGCGCAACAACAGGCTGAGGCCTCCTTCTCGGCTGATCAAGCGGCGACAGGAGACACGGCGCCCGCTGCGCCGACGGGCGAACCACAACCCACCGATGTTGACCAGGCCTTGTTCGATGCCCTCGCGGCGTACGATACGTCGACCGCCCGCCAGGAGATCGTGTTCCTGTCCCCCAGTGTCCTTGAGTACCAGCAACTCCTCGATGGGATCAGCCCCAATGTGGAAGTGATTGTGCTCGACCCAGCCCGCGACGGCGTGGAGCAGATGGCGGAGGCGCTCGCTGGTCGGACTGGCATCGACGCGATCCATCTGATCGGCGAAGGGACCGAGGCCGAGATGCATCTCGGCGGCAGCTTCCTGACGCAAGAGTCCATCGGCACACGCTACGCCGAACAGTTTCAGCAGATCGGTCGGAGCTTATCGGCCGACGCCGACCTCCTGATCTACGGCTGTAACTTTGGCCGCGGCGAGGCCGGGCAGGCAGCTATCCAGACGCTGGCTTCGTTGACAGGCGCAGATGTCGCCGCGAGCACCGACCGGACCGGCCATGTCAGTGAGTACGCCAATTGGCAACTTGAAGCCACCACCGGATTGATTGAAACCTCAGTCGTGATCGGAGAAAGCACGCAGTCGGTCTGGGACCATGCGCTGGCGACCTTCACGGTCAGCAATACGAACAATTTGGGGATCGGCTCGCTG
>JBQTHY010000106.1:0-2054 GCA_052389395.1 Nitrospiraceae bacterium
TGGCGCAACCTTGTGGGGAACCGGCCACAGGACCCTTCCCGACCTCGCCACGTTCGTCAACGGCGGGCTCGTCCGTTATCTCGATTTCAATGATACCTACCTCGCGAAGGAACCAGCGCACCCTTCAGACAACATCGCGGCCATTCTTGCGGTCGGAGAGGTTGCTCATGCGTCCGGCAAGCGTGTCATCCAGGCCATCGCGCTCGCCTATGAAGTGCAGTGCCGTCTCTGCGATGCGGCGGCGTTACGACCACGCGGCTGGGACCATGTGACCTACGGGCCGTTTTCTTCCGTCCTCGGCGTTGCCAAAGTCATGAAACTCTAGGAGGCGCAAACTTTGCATGCACTTAACCTCGCTGGGGTGGCGAATGTCGCACTGAGGCAAACGCGAGTCGGGGACCTTTCCATGTGGAAAGCCTGCGCCTTCTCGAACGCAGCGCGGAATGGCGTGTTTGCGGCCATGCTGGCTCACCGAGGGATGACGGGCCCATCTCCGATTTTTGAAGGTGAGAAGGGCTTCATGAAACTTGTTTCGGGACCGTTTGAGCTTGCGCTCTTCGGCGGTGAGAAAGGACCATCAAATGTGGACTCGTTCAAGATCCTGGATACCTACATCAAACGGTATCCCGTGGAGTATCACGCGCAGACGGCAGTGGAAGCTGCTCTAGCGATCAGAGAGGACATGCTAAAAGGAGAAGGAGCCGAAGCCCTTGCGGGCATTACGGACGTCGAAGTCGGCAGCTATGACGTCGCCATTGAAATCATTGGACGCGATCCCGAAAAGTGGCACCCTCACACACGAGAGACCGCCGATCACAGCTTTCCTTACTGCGTGGCCGTGGCCTTGCTGGACGGAAAGGTGACGATTCGATCTTTCGAGGCCACACGCCTCAAGGATCCTGCTCTGCATGAGTTGATCCAGAAAGTGCGCGTTGTTCCGCAGCCAGAGTTCGTCGGTCGCTATCCGCAGGCCATGCCGACCCGCCTCACGGTTCGGACAAAAGCGGGGAAAGACTATATCAAGCAAGTAGACTACCCTTTCGGCCACCCCAAGAATCCTATGTCGGACCATGAGATCGAAGACAAGTTCCGCCTGCTGGCGGCAGGGAAGTTAGACCGAGCGCGCATGAAAAAAGTGATCGACTCGGTCTGGAGGTTGGACCAGCTACAGGATATCGGTACGTTGATGCCGCTCCTCAGAATCCGTGACAGGTGACAGGTGACGAGTGACGCTCGGGGGCAGACCCTTTTCCGACCGTAGTTTGACCCCCTTTGTAGATGGGTGATGCGTGACAGGTGATACCCAACAGTCCAGGGCTCGGCGTCTGCCCGACCTGCTCGACAAACAGACCGTCGTCCTCCCTGGAGCCTTCAATGCCTTGACGGCTATGCAGATCGAGCACGTTGGGTTCCAAGCCATTTACATCTCCGGCGCGGGTCTTTCAGCCACGCGAGGATTTCCGGATATCGGTTTGTTGTCCCTAACAGAGGTGGTTACTGATGCCGCCACGATTGCCAAGGCTGTAACGATCCCGGCCATTGTGGATGCCGACACAGGGTTTGGCCCCCCTCTCGCTGTCATGCGTGCCGTGAAGTAATTTGAACAGGCCGGTCTCGCAGGTATGCAGATCGAAGATCAAGAACTGCCTAAAAAGTGCGGGCATCTGCCGGGCAAGCGACTGGTCTCGACGAGTGAGATGGTGAGTAAGATCTGTGCGGCAAGCGACGCCCGACGAGATCCTGATTTTTTCATTGTTGCCCGTACGGACGCGCGTGCCGTTGAGGGATTGGACGCCGCAGTACGACGGGCACGGGCCTATATCGATGCCGGCGCCAACGCGATTTTCCCGGAGGCCCTCGAGTCCGCCGATGAATTTCAAGCGTTTGCCCGGCAACTCGCCAAGGAAGGCGGCAAGGCGCCGCTGGTCGCCAACATGACCGAGTTTGGAAAGACTCCCTACCTCAGCGTGGGCGAGTTTGAAGATCTCGGCTATCGGCTGGTGCTCTTTCCCGTCACAGCCCTCCGGATAGCGACGAAATCGATCGAGCAAGTG
>JBQTHY010000107.1:0-2130 GCA_052389395.1 Nitrospiraceae bacterium
ACCAGAACAAGAGCGAGACCGAGCAGGCCATCAGCCTCAGCAACGCCGCGACGCTCAACACAGCCTATCGCACGCTTCGTGACCCGATTCAACGGGCCGAATACCTGCTCGACCTGGAAGCCGGGGCTGCGAAAGCGATACGGACTTCGCCTCCCGCTGACCTCTTCGAAGAGATCCTTGAGCTTCAAGATACGCTCGAGGAATTTCGGGCAACCGATCGTGCCTCTGAAACAGGGCGACACCTTCGTGCAAAAATCCAGACGGAGCAGCTTACATTGGAGCAACGCAAAATAGACATGGAGACCCAGCTCCAGCGGCTCTTCATTGAGTGGGATGCGCTTCAGGACCGGGACGAAGCCACCAGCCAAGCCCGCTCAGAGCGGGACCGTCTGCTTAGGCAGATGCGAGAGATTCTCTCTAACCGCACCTACATCAAGAACATCGTCAACAACCTCGTCGAGACGATCGGATAAACCCATGGCCAGGATCGTCGGTATTGATCTCGGGACGACGAATTCTCTCGTCGCCTATATGAAAGATGGCATGCCCACCGTCATTCCTGGACGAACCGGCCGCACGATGGTGCCCTCCGTAGTTGCCATGACCGACAACGGCCTGCTCGTCGGGGATCCCGCCAAAGAACACCTGACACGTAACCCGGAACGAACCGTCTACTCGGTCAAACGGTTCATGGGGAAAGGTCTTGCGGATGTTCAGGGCGAGTTGGCCTATTTCCCCTACTCACTCACTGAACAAGGTGGCGTGATTCGTATTAAACTCGGCGACAAGACCTACTCTCCTCCTCAGATCTCTGCCATGATCCTCAAAGAACTCAAGCAGCGCGCCGAAGCCCATCTCGGCGAAAGCATCACCAAAGCCGTCATTACGGTTCCCGCCTATTTCAACGACAGTCAGCGGCAAGCGACCAAGGACGCCGGCATGATCGCAGGCCTCGAAGTCCTGCGCATCATCAACGAACCGACAGCTGCCTCACTCGCCTATGGACTCCAGGAACGGACTCAAGGGACGATTGCTGTGTACGATTTCGGTGGCGGCACATTCGACATTTCCGTCCTGAAGCTCAAGAACGGCATCTTCGAGGTCATAGCCACAAACGGAGATACACACCTGGGAGGCGACGACCTGGACCGCCGGCTTGCTGACCTGTTCATCGCCGAAATCCGAACCGCCCATGGGATCGACCTCGTCCCCTACCCGGACCATCTACAGACCCTACGCCTCGACGCGGAGCGGGCGAAGATCCGGTTGTCCGATGACTTCAAGACGGACATCAGGATCGAATTGCCGGAGGGCAAGGGCCGGTTCACTAGAGAGCTGACGCGCGATCAACTCGAATCATTGACGATGGACATCATCGAACGCACGCTGACGCCGTGCCGTCTGGCCTTGAAAGACGCGGGGCTGACTCCCGCCGATATCGATGAGGTGCTCCTCGTCGGCGGCTCGACCCGCATGCCGCTGGTCCGCCAGCGCGTAGAAGAACTGTTCGGCAAGCGGCCTCACTGCGAACTCAACCCGGACGAAGTCGTCGCGCTCGGCGCGGCAGTGCAAGCGGATATCCTGGGCGGCGGCACGACCGACATGTTGCTCCTCGACGTGACTCCGCTCTCGCTCGGGATTGAAACGATGGGCGGCGTCATGAGCAGTTTAATTCGACGGAACACGACCATTCCGGCCAGTGCCAAGGAACTCTTCACCACCTATGTCGATGGACAGACCGGCGTGGACATTCACATCCTCCAAGGTGAGCGGGAATTGACGAAAGACAACCGGAGCTTGGGGCGGTTTGGCCTCAAGGTCCCCCCCCTCCCAGCCGGCGTGCCTCGCATTGAAGTGACTTTCCTGATCGATGCCAACGGCATCCTCAATGTGACGGCCAAGGACATGCGGACTGGAGAGAGTCAATCGATCGAAGTTAAGCCATCCTACGGATTGTCGGATGCGGAAGTGGAACGGATGATCGAGGATTCCTTCAAGTTCGCAGCGGATGACGTAAATGCTCGTAGGTTGATCGAGGCCAGGTTAGATTCCGCCGCATTGATCACGACGACTGAGAATTCACTGGGAGAAGGGAGCCATCTTATCGCCCAAGAAGACGCCGCGAGTATT
>JBQTHY010000108.1:0-5295 GCA_052389395.1 Nitrospiraceae bacterium
TTAAACATTCATCGCTCAACGTGCGGCTGATCAAGGAGGCTGAGTTGAGCCGGATCGATCCGGAAGGGCGGTCATTTCTGAACGTGAACACCCCATCGGAACTTGAAGCCGCTCGAAGGTTGGACCCGCCCCAATAGATCCTCACTCTCAGTGATCGTGACATGAGACGCTCAATTGTGATCATTCATCCGGGGGCGCTAGGGGATGTCATGCTGGCCGTCCCGGCAATGAGGAGGCTTCGGGCAGGGTTCCCCCGGCACGAACTATTACTCTGTGCCAACGAGCCTGTGGGCCGGCTGCTCCTTGAATGTCGTGAGATCGATGCCTGGACCTCCATAGAGGGGAGAGCCTGCGCTGGATTGTTTGTTCCGGATGGGTCCATCCAGGGGGAACTAGGGCGCTGGTTGGCGCGATGCGATTGCGCCGTTGCATGGATGCAAGACCAGGGAGGAAGCCTTGCGAGCATCCTGGAGAAAGCCGGTGCCGGGAAAACGATCGTATCCTCTCCATTCTCGACGACTTGGAAGTCGTCACACCAAAGCGATCGGTTTTGTGAAACCTTGCAAGAAATGCCGTTTCGTGCTGTAGAGTTCCAGCCGTTACAGCTTCCTGGAGAGGTATCCTCACGGGGCCGTGCTTGCCTGGAGGAAGCCGGCGTGAAGATGGACCAACCTTTCGTTGCTTTTCATCCGGGAAGCGGAAGTCGCAGCAAGTCCGTCGCTATCGCGATGATGGCCACGATCATGACGAAGCTTCGAGATGAAGGGATGATACCGGTCGTCATCGAGGGACCAGCTGATCAGGAAGCTGTATGCGACCTCTTGAAAAGGATTGATTCTGAAATCGCTGTCTTACGGAATCTTGATCTGATAACCCTGGCTGGTGCATTGTCTCATGCGGCGAAATTCATCGGTCATGATTCCGGTGTCACGCACATCGCCGCCTCACTCGGAGTGCTTACCACTGCGCTCTTTGGTCCGACCGATCCTGACCGCTGGGCCCCGTTAGGCAACCATGTGATCATCATCCAGGCGCCTCATGACTCTGTAGATGGAACGAAGTCATTCTGTGAAGCGTCCCCTGCGCTGAACATGAAGAAAAAAAACCGAAAATCCTAGGATTTCCCTCGGCCCGACCTTGTCTCCTCCCCCCTCATGTGCTAGAGTGTTGCGCGAATTTTCCCTTCAATGGTAAGGACTTAGGAGATCGTCGGTTGTCTCAAGGCTTGATCCACGAAAAGGTGACAACTGCCCTGCTTGGAGCCCTCAATGGGGCAAAGAAGAAGGGTCAGTTGAAAGCAGAAGTTTGGCCGACGCTCAGCCTGGATACACCCAAGCGGCCGGAGTGGGGTGATCTGGCTACAACTGTGGCCATGTCGTTGGCCTCCTCGGAGCAGAGGGCTCCTCAGGATATCGCGGAGATCATCGTCGAGAATCTTCCTCAGCGTGAACAACTCTTCGAGCGGGTGGAAATCGTCCGACCAGGGTTTTTGAATCTCACCATCAAGCCCGCCCTCTGGCAGGAAGTGCTGAGGGAAATTGAATCCCAAGGCGCGGCCTACGGCAGAACGGGTCTTGGGCAGCGCCGACGAGTGCTCGTTGAATATGTGAGCGCCAATCCAACCGGTCCGTTGCATGTCGGGCATGGCCGAGGGGCTGCGGTGGGGCAGGCCGTGGCCAGCTTGCTGGAAGCCGTCGGCTACGACGTCGTCAGCGAGTATTACATCAACGACGCAGGGCGGCAGATGAAACTATTGGGTGCATCGGTCTATGCCCGCTACCAAGAACTGTCCGGGCGAGCCGTTGAGTTTCCGGAAGACGGATACCATGGCGCATATATCACCGCCGTGGCTGAACGGATCAGGCAGCAACTGGGCGACGCTGGGGAAGGTCTGGAGGCCACCGACCTCGAAGAGCGTTGTCGTACGCTTGCGTACAAGGATCTGCTGGGGCTCATCCGTGACGATCTCAAGTCATTCGGCATCGAGTTTCAGTCCTGGTTCAGCGAAACCTCTCTCCTTGAGTCCAAGGCCGTGGAGCGCGGGTTGGAGGAATTGAGATCCCGCCGGCTACTCTTCGAGCAGGAGGGCGCCTGGTGGTTTCGTTCATCGGCGTTCGGCGACGAGAAAGATCGCGTCGTCAAGAAGCAGGACGGTGAATACACCTACCTGGCTTTTGACATCGCCTACCACCGCGACAAGCTCCAGCGTGGCTACGACCTGTTGATCGACGTGTGGGGCGCTGATCACCATGGGTACATTCCCCGCATGCAAGCCGTCATGCAGGCCTACGGGTACCCAAAAGAACGGCTTCAAGTGGTGCTGGTCCAACTGGTCAAGCTGTTGCGGGCCGGCGTCGAGGTGAAGATGTCCAAGCGGACCGGCGAGTTCGTCACGATGCGGGAAGTCATCGATGAAGTCGGCGCGGATGCGGCAAGGTTTTTCTTCTTGATGCGCGATTCCAAGACCCACCTGGAATTCGATCTCGAGTTGGCCAAGCAACAGTCTTCCGATAACCCGGTGTACTACGTGCAATATGCCCATGCCCGAATCGCCAGCCTGTGGCGGGTGGCCGAGTCTCGCGGGATTGCATGCCCCTGGCCGAGCCAGACGGACCTGACGGTGCTGGCCGACCCGGACGAGCTGGGATTGCTCAGGAAGCTCTCTGCCTATCCGGCGGTGCTTCAGGCGAGTGCCGTCGGGTATGAACCTCATCGAATGACGTATTATCTCCAACAGCTTGCGGCGCTCCTGCACACGTTCTACAACAAGCATCGGATCTTACCTCCGGCGGAGGACAGGGAGGTACTCGAGCCGGCGCCCGAAGGAGCGGCTGCGGTTGAAGCACCGCCATGGGAGGGGTTGAGTCCCCAGCGGACAGCCGCGAGATTAGCGCTCATGCGCGGGGTACAACAGGTGATCAAGAACGGGTTGGGCGTGCTGGGAATTGCTGCGCCGGAGCACATGTAGAGAGGACTATTCCAAGGGTGGGGACCGAGTGCAGTTTTCAATAGAAAGCGCAGATGCCGTATCAGGGGCAAGACTCGGCGCCCTGAGCACGGCCCACGGCCTGGTTGAGACGCCGGCCTTCATACCGGTCGGGACCTTAGGCCCAGTCAAAGGGATCGATCCTCTGGACTTGGAGCGGCTCGGGGTTCGTTTGATGCTCAACAACGCCTACCACCTGTATTTGCGGCCTGGGCACAAGGTTGTGGCGGAAATGGGTGGCCTGCACCGTTTCACCGGCTGGCCTGGAGCGATCCTCACCGACAGCGGCGGGTTTCAGATCTTCAGCCTGGCCAAGCTCTGCAAGATCACGGTTGAGGGCGTGACGTTTCAGTCGCATCTCGACGGTTCGACGCATTTCATTACTCCGGAAGCAGCGATCGAGGTTCAAGAGGCGTTGGGCGCCGACATCATGATGGCGTTGGATCAGTGTGTCGCGTTGCCGGCGGAACGTGAGCTCATGCACGGTGCCGTCAGGCGGACAACCATCTGGGCCAAGCGTTGCCAGGCCGCCCGGCGGCGCACGGATCAGGCGCTGTTCGGAATCGTGCAGGGCGGGCTGGACCCAACGCTTCGTCTCGCGTCGGCTCGCGACCTGGTCGAAATCGGGTTTGACGGCTACGCCCTCGGCGGCTTGTCCGTCGGCGAACGCAAGGAAGAGATGTACGCCGTGCTCGACGTCACCGTGCCGGAGCTTCCCTCCTCGAAGCCGCGGTACTTGATGGGCGTCGGCATGCCGGAGAATTTGATTGAAGGCGTGGCCCGCGGGATCGATCTCTTCGATTGCGTGGTGCCGTCGCGGCATGGCAGAACCGGATGGTTGTTTACGAGTTTCGGACGGGTCCTCATCAAACAGGCACGGTATAGGCGGGACGAACAGGCGATCGATCCAACCTGCGGCTGTCCGGTGTGCGCGCGGTATTCCAGGGCCTATCTGCACCATTTGTATAACGTCAAGGAGATGCTGGCGTCTCGGCTGAATACGATTCACAACCTCTGGTATTTTTCGGATTTCATGCGTCGGATGCGGGCGGCCATCGCGCATGGCGCGTTCGCCGCATTTCGAGAGGCGTTTTATCGCGCCCAAGAGCAGGGGGCGCCCGAGGTTGCGGCATCGGCGAGCCGTGACGCCGGAGCGTTGCAGCGAACGGGACAAGACGTTTAACTGAAAGAAGGGATCTGTTCTATGTTGATGGAATCCGTTGCGTGGGCTCAGGGAACGGGCGGAGGGGGATCGGGAGAAGGACCGCTGCTGACAATCGTGCCGTTCGTGCTGATTTTTGTCATTTTCTATTTCTTGCTGATCCGTCCTCAGCGTAGGAAAGAGAAAGAACAAAAGGCGTTGTTGGTTGCATTGAAGAAGGGCGACAAAGTGATCACGTCCTCCGGGATCTGGGGAACGGTCACCAATCTGGCGAAAGAGACAGTCACGCTTCAGATCTCCGACAGTACGAAGATCAAGATGCAGCGGGAGCAGATCGCGCGACTCCGCAGTGACGAAGAGGACAAGGACTCGTAATCCGCAACCGACAAAGAGGTTCCTGACGACATGAAAAAGGTGAGGGGACGATTATTCTTGTTGGCGTTGTTCGTGATGGCATCGGCGGTGTATTTCGTGCCGTCCTACCAGCCCCTGTACCATGCGTTGCCGGCCTGG
Source organism: Nitrospiraceae bacterium (assembly GCA_052389395.1). Taxonomy (GTDB): domain Bacteria; phylum Nitrospirota; class Nitrospiria; order Nitrospirales; family Nitrospiraceae; genus Nitrospira_D. The sequence goes on from JBQTHY010000108.1 coordinate 4,662, forward strand.
GCCAAGGCGGTCCTGCCGAACAAAGGGATTAACCTAGGGCTGGACCTCCAGGGGGGAATCCACATGGTGTTGGAGGTGGATGAGGATCGCGCGGTGGAGATTGCGGTGGATCGCTCCGTCGTCTCCCTCCAGGACCTGCTCGTTGACAAGGGGATTCCGGCGGAATTGGTCCAACGGACTGGTTCCAATCACATTACCGTTCAATTTTCAAATGGAGACCTCAAGACACAGATCCAGAAACTGCTGTCGGAAGAGTATCCGTCATTTGTCGAATTGGACGAAGCAGGTTCGGCCAACCAATTCGTCGTGGAGCTCCGAGATGTCGAGGTCAAACGTATCAAGGATTCGGCCATCAATCAGGCGCTGGAAACAATCCGCAACCGCATCGACCAGTTTGGTGTTGCGGAACCTGTGGTCCAGCGACAGGGTTTGAAGCAGATCGTGGTGCAGCTGCCTGGGGTTAAGGAACCGAAGCGCGCGAAAGATCTGATCAAGGAAACCGCGCTGCTCGAGTTCAAGATGCTGGACGAAGACAGCCAGATCAGGCTGGAGTTGCCGGCCCGCATTCAGAAGGACCAAGAATCGGAGGTCGTCCGGCAGTTTGAGGGCAAGGTGCCTGAGGGCGACCAAATCC